>JBKJQV010000073.1:0-8936 GCA_046593815.1 Sediminibacterium sp.
CTATACAAATGAATAAAAATTGGAAAACTAATTGGACGCTGCAATTAGAAGCAATGCATTATACAAATACCAGTGAAATTAATTTTTTAAATGTGAATGTAATTCCACCAAAAGATCAATTAATTGGTTCGGATAATCGATTTGTTTATACAACTATTAATGGTGGCAAGATTCCTATTTTATCAGATAGCAGCAACCCCTATGATCAAATTATTTTATTAAAAAATAACGAGCAAGAACATGGATTTGGATATCGTTATGGCTTTCAAATAAAAAAAGAAACTAAGTTTGAAACATTCACTTTCGGTTATTCATTTGGAGAATCATATTCAGTATTTGATGGTAATTATTCTGTGTTGTTAAATCAATGGAGATTAAATGAAAGTATTAATGGAAGAAATAATATTGAATTAGCAAGATCAGATTTTAGTCCCGGTCACCGATTAAATGCTACATTCATGAAAGATTGGTTGTATTCATATAAAAAGAAAAAAATTTCTTTATCAATTATTTATAACGGCTATTCTGGAACTGCTTTTAGCTATGTATACGGCAAAAAATCTTTAGTGAGAGATGATATAAATTCTACAGGTTATGAATTAATCTATATTCCTACAAGTGATGATTTGAGTAAGCAAATTTTTGAACCGATTGTGGCAGCGGATTATTATTATACGGGAGATCAACAAAAGGAGGCTTTAGAATGGTATATACAAAACAATGCTTATTTAAATTCGAGAAGAGGTAATTATGCTGAACGAAATGGAAGTAGAACACCTTATACCAATAGAATTGATTTAAAGATTAGCACATATTCCAGTTTCGAATTAAATAAAAGAAAGTATGGAATTACATTTTCCTTAGAATTATTCAATTTGGGCAATTTAATAAACAGCGAATGGGGGAAAAATTATACTGTTTTGGGAAACCGATATCGATTAATTGATTTCATAGGTTTTATTAACGAAAATCAGTTAATTCCCACTTATAATTTTAATCCAACACTGCTGCAACAAAAACCATGGAGGGAACAAATTAGCAGATTACCAACTTTCTCGAGAGAATGGCTGATTCAGGCAGGTTTTAGAATAAATTTTTACTAACAGAATGATAACAAATTATTGATTTTGTTTTCAAAATATATCAATATAACACATTGAATATCAATATATAGTAGTCTTTTTTTTTATAGCTATTTAGAATAATTACTCAAAGTGCAAATATTATCTAATTATTATATTAACAAGAAATTGGGTTCTAATGATTGAAAGTTTGATATTTGCCGCATCAAAACAAAGATTATGAGAATATTCAAGCAAATTTCATTGATTTTAGTGGCAGTCTTAACTGTTTCCATTTCAATGGCTCAAAACACAACTGGTACAATTACTGGTAATGTTAAGGATGCCAAAAACATGCCTTTAGTAGGTGCTTCAATTGAAGTAATACACGAACCATCTGGAAGCCGTTATAAATCGGTTTCAACTTCAACTGGAAAATTTACAGTTCCAGCTTTGCGTGTTGGTGGACCATTTAAGATAACTGTTTCTTATGTGGGCCTAAGAACAGAAGTAATTAATGATGTAACTGTGCAGTTAGGTGAGCCATCTATTATTGATGTTACTCTTTACGACAACGCAGCACAATTGCAAGAAGTTACTGTAAGCGGCACTGGTAATAAAAGAGCTGCATTAATTTCTAAAGATAGAAAAGGTGCTTCAACTAATATTAATTCTAGATTGATCAGTTCTTTACCAACTATTAGCCGAAACGTAACTGATTTAACTCGTTTGGTTCCTCAAGCAAATGGTTTATCATTTGCTGGTCAAGATAACAGAGCCATCAACTTTACTTTAGATGGATCTATTTTTAATAATTCATTTGGATTGAGCGCTTTAAATGGTGGGCAAACTAGCTCTGCTCCTATTTCCTTAGATGCATTACAAGAAATACAAATCAATGTTTCTCCATATAATGTAAGAGATGCAGGTTTTACTGGAGCAAGCATTAATGCTATTACTAAAAGTGGAACAAATACAATACATGGAACTGCTTTTTACAATCAACAAAACCAAGGTCTAGTTGGAACCAAAGCAGGTGCTGCAGGGAAACAAGACGTTGTAACAACTGCTTTTGATGTAAAACAATTTGGAGCCAGTTTTGGAGGTGCCATTATTAAAAATAAATTGTTCTACTTTTTGAACTATGAAGGTGAAAGAAAAAATAATGTGGGTACTACGTTTATAGCAGATGCAAGCAATGGTGCTACTACACCAACAGGTAACATTTCAAGAGTAAAGGTTTCAGATTTAGATGCAGTTTCATCTTATTTAAAATCTAAATTCAATTATGATCCAGGAGCATACCAAGGTTATTCTTTTGTAACTAAAAGCGATAAAGCAGTAGCTCGTTTAGATTGGAACATCAATGATAAACATAAGTTAAGCATCCGTGGTAATTTACTATTATCGAAGCGTGATGTTGGTGCGAGCTCAAGTAATTCAACTAGCGGAAATAGAGGCAGCAGCAATAACTCAATGATATTTAGTAATTCTGCCTATGAAATCAATAACAATATTTATGGATTAATTGCACAATTGAATAGTAGGTTCAGTAATAAAATAACCAATGAATTAACATTTGGTTATACTGCAAATAGAGATTTTAGAGCACTAAAAGGTGGAAGTTTCCCTTTAGTAGATATTCAAGATGGAACTAGCCCTTTAACACAAGTACCAACTGCAGCAAATTCAACAACTACACAAACTGCAAACAGTCAAACCTATTTGTCTTTTGGTAATGATGCTTTTACTCCAAATAACTTATTGAATACAGATACTTGGCAGTTTAGCGATAACCTTACTGCGTATTTGGGTAAGCACACATTAACTGCTGGTGTTGCTTTTGAGAGTTTCACTTTTACTAATGGATTTACTCCATTAATTAATGGTATATATACTTTTAACAACCTGCAAGACTTTTACACTGCTGGTGATGCATACTTAGCAAACCCGAATAGAACATTTAGTCCAGTTTATATGCGTAACTATCGTGCAAATTTTAGTAATTTACCTGGTGGGGCACCATGGTTGGTAACTACAAAAGCTAGAAATATTGCTGCTTATGTTCAGGATGAATTAAACTTACAACCAAACTTCAACTTAACTTATGGTATTCGTTTTGAAGTTCCTTATTTTGTTGGACAAGGATATACCAATACAGAAGTTGACGGATTTAATTTTATCGACAACAACGGCAAATCAGTTAAATTAAGTACTTCTCAATTGCCTAGCGCTAAATTAATGGTTAGTCCTAGGATTGGTTTTAACTACGATATCAATGGAGATAAATCAACACAAATTCGTGGAGGTTTAGGATTATTTACAGGTCGCCCTCCTTTTGTAAATGTCAGCAACCAAGTGGGTAATAATGGAGTATTAAACGGTGGTGTAAATATAAACAATACAGCAGCCTATCCATTTAATCCAAACACACCTTCTAACTATCCAAGTTTTGCTCCAAATCCTGGAGTACCTGCTTCAAGTTACAATATAGCAACATCAGAAGAAAGCTTCAGGTTTCCTAAGGTAATTCGTTCAAATATAGCTGTAGATCAGAAGATCTTTAAAGACCTTATATTAACTGGTGAGTTCATCTTTACACAAAGTTTGAATAATGTTAATTATTACAATGCCAACTTAGTTCAATCTACCAGTAATTTTAATGGCCCAGATAGTAGACCTCGTTTCCCTGGTTTTGGACCAACTGGTGCTTTATTATCAGGAACTGCTCAAACCAATGCATTAAGAGTTAATCCAAAAATTACAGATGCTACTGTTATGGAAAGCGGACCATTAGGAGCTTCATTAGCTGCAACTGTAAAAATTGAAAAACCTACAAAAGCAAAAGGCTTAGGTTTTATGGCTGCTTACACTTTTACAAGAGCTAGAGATTATATGAGTCCTGGAAGTATTGCTTTTAGTTCATGGACTGGAATTCAAAGTTCACGTGGTAACAATAGTGTTGACATTGCTTTTAGTGATAATGAAATTCGTAATCGTGTAGTTGGTAATGTGAATTATAGAGTTGAATTGGGTAAAAGTGCAGCTTTGCAATTCTCATTATTTGGTCAATCTCAAAATCAAGGTCGTTTCTCCTATACGTATGGAGGAGATATGAATGGAGATGGATTATCGGGTAATGATTTACTGTATGTACCTCGTAACCAGTCTGAAATGAATTTCTTACCTTTAAATGCTACTTCATCAGCTCCGGCAGCTTCAGTTCAAGATCAAAAAGATGCTTTTGAAACTTTCATTAATCAAGATAAATTTTTGAGTGCTAACCGTGGTAAAATAATTGAAAGAAATGGTGTTTTACAACCTTATATAGTTCGTATGGACTTCTCTACGCAATTAGAATTGTTCAGAAATATTGGTAAGAATAGACATACAATACAATTAAGAGCTGACATCTTTAATATTGGCAATATGTTTAACAGTGCTTCTGGAGTAAGTAATTTTGTAAATACCTTCAACCCATTACAAGCTGCTGGCTTAGATGCTTCTGGAGTACCGATTTTCAGAATGAACCGTGTTAACAACTCTATCAATTATACTACCTATAGAAAAGGAACTAGTATTGGAGATGTATGGCAAGCTCAATTTGGAATACGTTATATATTCTAATTAGCAATAAATGTATATTCCTAAAAAACCTTCCTGCAAAACAGGGAGGTTTTTTATTTTTGCAAATTGCTCCTTTATTCCCTTTCAGCTAATTGTTTTAAATTGGCTAAATTTTTTTCAATTATTGTCCCAATGATTTTATCATTCATCATAGAACTAAATTTTTCCCAAGGATACCATTTTACTTGCTGTACAAACTGCCATTGAACTATTGTATTTTTTTTGTTGCTATCACTTATAAAGCGAACTGTACTAACTTGGTCAGAAGAAGTATTATTTTTCCAACCACTTACAACCGTACTATCGGTTAAAGCGGTAATAGTAACAGCCGTATTCCCCAGCATTGCAGAAATAGAATCATAAATTATAACATTCGGATTGTTCATACCCTCTACCCAAGACTTCCAGTTGCGCATATCACTTACCAATAAATAAACTGGTTGCTTGTAAGATTTTATATCTATTGCTCTAGAAACTACTACTGTAGAAGGAAATAGAAAGCCAATACAAGTTGCAAGTAATCCTAAAACCAATACGCTAATTAAAGCCAGCTTAATTACTCGCATATTATTCCCATTTAAAAGTCTTAAAAGCCAAAGCATATACTAATACTATCCATATACCGATTATACCAAACTCTTTGGTACAGTCTAACAATCCTGCACCTTCAAATGCAATGTTTCGCATGGCATTATTAAAATGTGTTAATGGCAAAACCTTACAAATAGGTTGTAACCAAGTGGGGAAAGCATCAATTGAAAAAAATGTACCTGCCAACAAGAATTGAGGTAATGTAATTAAATTAGCAAAAGGTGGTATAGTACTTTCTGTTTTGGCAACACTACTTACAATAAACCCAAAACCCATAAACAATACCAATGCAAAAAAACTTAAAAGCATGATATCTAAAAATGTTACTAATCCATTAACTAAAGTAAAATTAAATACAAAATGTCCTACACCAATAATAACAATTGCAGTTAACATTTGAAAAATTACTCTACTTATTGCTTCTCCCAAAACAATATAAGATCGTTTAATTGGTGTTGCATAAAACCGTTTTAGAACCAATTGCTGTCGTAAATTAAAAAATAAAAATGCTACTCCAAAAACTCCTGAACTTAATAAAGAAAATCCAAGTTGCCCCGGCAATATAAAATCAATCGTTCTATATACTCGTCCCGGTACTTGTTTGATATCTTTATTAATAACTGCTATCGATTGAGTACCTGGATAATTTTTTTGATTGATTCCTGCAATAACAGCATTTAGTATAGATTGTAATACTTGTAAATTCTGAGGATTAACCGCTTCTGAACTAGTAAGCGTAATAGTATATGGGTTTTTTGTATTACTTGATGGCTGGATATCTATCAGTGCTGTAACCCTCCCTTTTTCTAAGTCTTCTTTTAATTTTGCTTCAGGCTTGTTGATAATCTTAACCCCTGCAACATTTTTAAATGCGGTATACAATGGATTTAATGTATCGGACTTTTGTGCAAAAGCAACACTAATTGAAACCCTACCACCACTTCCAATAAAACCAAATACTAAAATAAAAATTAAAGGGAAAGCAATACTAAATACTACTGCAGATGGACTTCTAAAAATAGCCCTTAAGCTACCTTTTGAAATTGCAATCATTGCAGTAAGTTGACTGTATTTTTTTGGCATAATATAAATTAGAATCTATAAAATTAGTTTACTGTAAATATGAAAGGCATTTTGGTTTGAGGCAGTCCTTTAATTTGTTTAAGTTCTTTCAACTCCTTTAATAATTTGATCTCTTCTATTCCTATTTGAGTACTAATTAATTGTTCACTGATTGATTTTTTATAGCCCGACATAATTTGATCCAGAATAGATTTTTTTTCTGGATACTCTCGAAGCTTAAAATCGCTATCTTTTATTTTAGCCATTCTTACTGCACAATCAATAGCATCACTTAGGGTACCAATACGATCTACTAAGCCATTAGAAATGGCGTGAGCTCCAGTCCACACCCTACCCTGTGCTATGCTATCAACAATATCCATTGGTTTTTTTCTACCATCGGATACACGTTTTTTGAATGTGTAATAAATAGAATCAACTGATGATTGGAAAAAATGTTTTTCGAATTCATTTAAAGGCTTGTCTATACTCCCCATATCTGCATAAGGTGCAGTTTTAACTCCATCAAATGTTACACCAATTTTATTTTTAAAAAAAGATTGCATATTAGGTACCACACTAAATACCCCGATAGAACCGGTAATGGTATTAGCATTCGCAAAAACAGAATCTGCATTACAAGATATATAGTAACCGCCAGAAGCAGCTACATCTCCCATGCTCACAATAACTGGTTTTTCTTTTTTCAATAATTGTAACTCTCTCCAAATAACTTCACTCGCCAATGCACTTCCCCCAGGTGAGTTAACTCTAAATACTACAGCTTTGATATCTTTATCAAAGCGAATTTTTCGTAATAAGTTTTTAAATTTATCGCTTCCTACCTGATCGCTTGATCCTTCGCCTGAAACAATATCTCCATTAGCAAAAACTAATGCAACTTTACTATTACCTGTTTTTTTATAGTTAACTGCTGCTTTATAATCTGCTAAAGAAACAAAGTTTATTTTGGCTTTTTCTTCAAGAGACAATTTATTCAACAGAATAGATTTTATTTCATCATCATACTTTAATCCATCAATTAAGCCATAAAGCTGAGCATCATGAGCTGTTTGAATAGTACCATTTATTGCTAAATTTCTAAACTCTGAGCTATCTTTTTTTCTTGAGCGAGCTGTAGTTGATATAAAATGTGTGTACAATTCACCCAACCAAACTCCAGTTTGTAATTTATTGGCATCTGTCATTTGAGTTGCTCTCAATGGCTCTGTTGCGCTTTTAAATTTTCCTGCATAAAATATTTGAGGCTGTATTTCTAATTTATCGAGCATGCCCTTTAGAAAAACCATATTTGAGGAAAATCCGCCCCACTCTACTCCTCCTTGTGGATTACAATAAATAGCATTAGCAGCACTCCCAATATAATAACCTTTTTGAGAAATCACTTCCCCATATGCTAAAACAAATTTTCCGCTTTTTTTAAAGGAAAGAATTGCTTTTCTTAATTCTTCACTTGCTGCAAAACCATTGGGGTTATTAGCACATTGAATGTAAATACATTTAATAGAGGAATCTGTTGTAGCATGATTAATCAACTGAATGGTTTCAAATAAAGATGGAAGATCATCTTCATTGTTGTTGAAAAAGGTAGCGAACGGGTCTTCTTGGTGTTGTTCTTTAAATGGTTTATCCAAATTAAGTACAAGTACAGCTTTTGATCCAACCTTAGGTTTATCTGATGAAGCAGCACTAGAAGCAATTCCAATAAGCACAAAAATACCTATTACAGTAAATAAAACCAACGCAAGCAATGTTGCAAAGACTATTTTAAAAAATCCTCTCATAAAAATGTATTATTCAATTATTTATTAAAGATATTTGAACCTACCTACATCACCAATTATGAATACAGCTTATTTACTTACTGGAAGCAATCTTGGTGACCGTGAATTATATCTTGAGCAAGCTACTTTATATTTATCCCAAAAATGTGGAAGAATTGTTCAACAATCTGCACTTTATGAAACGGCTCCTTGGGGTATTTTGGAACAACCCAACTATTTAAATCAAGCAATTGTTCTAGAAACATCACTTAGTCCAGAAGAATTGATGAGTTCTCTTTTACAAATCGAAGAAATATTGGGCAGAATTAGAACTATTAAATATGGACCCAGAACCATCGATCTCGACATTTTATTCTATAATCAAGTCATCATGAATAGTCAATCACTTAAATTACCACATCCTGCAATTCAAGATAGGAGGTTTGCACTTGTAGCTTTAGCTGAAATTGCACCCAATTTGATTCATCCAATATTGAACAAATCAGTAAATAATTTATTGTTAGCATGTACCGATGAAAGCAATGTGCAAAAAAAAATCAACTAAGCTGTTTCGCTACGGCTAATTTTGAATCTTTCGATTTAATTTATGAAGCATCAATTTATTACAATAGAAGGAAATATAGGTGCAGGTAAAACCACATTAGCTAATTTGCTTGCCCAAAAACTAAATGCAAGACTCATATTAGAAGAATTTGCAGAAAATCCGTTTTTGCCAAAATTTTATAACAATCCACAACAATACGCTTTTCCACTTGAGTTGTTTTTTATGGCAGAAAGATATAAACAATTG
>JBKJQV010000171.1:0-4041 GCA_046593815.1 Sediminibacterium sp.
CTGGCTGCCAATTTAATGGGCAAAGCGTGCGCCTAGTTGCGATTCCATTTTCGCAAGAATAACAAGGTGTAAGTTCAAATTCAAGGGATGTGGTTTTTAGTTTCATATTATTATTTATTATTACAGAAAGGTGGTGAAATCTGGAGTCCCGAAAATAGTTCCTCCTTGAACCGAACCATCAGAGGTAATTTCAATTTTCGCGTCCCTGAAATGCCGCAAGGCGCGATATTCAGGCCACTCTCCTTGGTTATTCAGAATAATAGATTTATTATTATACAAATCTTTAATTTTGATTCGTGATGGTTTAGTATCCGTTGCGGGCAATCCAGATACAAGAAAGAAACGAAGGTGGTCCATATTATTTAGAGAAGAAGTTTTCCGGCAGGGCGAAATTAACCATAGTGATATCCACTTTGTCATAAAGCGGAAGTTTCTTGTCGAAAAGAGCTTTAGCCTCCTTGTATTTATATCCACGCTCAATGGCATCCAAAATAAAGTTGCACTCTTTTCCTGGGACTGGATAAGTAATAAATGGATCGTTCATGGTTTTATTTAAGTTGGACCACTACATACACCACACAGGTTTCTTGTCAAGTTAATCTTCGATTCTCATTCCCGCTCCTTCTGTAACCATGAAACCTTCTTTGTCGGCCAGCCAAAGAAAATCAATTAGTTTCATACAATCTGGAGTTCCAATTAATTCAGTTACGTTTCCAATAGGACGAAACCCGCAATGGAATACAATTGGATAAACTGGCGCTCCGAAACCATACGTTGCACGTTCAAAAGTTACATATTCGTCTGGGGAATAATCAGAAGTAAAACCTTCCCACCATTCTGGATAAATCTCTAATTCCCAGTCATTAGAAAAATCTTTGTTTTTTTTCATTTTTTATTTCACAAAGTTAAGTTTTTGCTGTAAGATAGCCTTGTTAAGGGAAGCCTTACTTATATTAATTAATGAAAATATCCTTACATGACATTACACCAAAACCTATAGTTTCTACTCCTTATTTTTGTCTTCCTTTCACTTTTTGGAAATCTTCCGAACTTTTTGAGTTAAATAATCGTGATATTGCCGCTTGTGCTTTTGTTTTTGCTTTTATTAAGTATTTTAGTCAGATTCGTAAGAAGAATGGAGGCTTTACTAGTATCAGTATTAAGTTTTTGAGGAAAATTTGTAATTTTGAACGCCCTTCTGTCTTATTTCGCTTTATGGAAAAACAAGGATGGATTATTATAAATCGTCACTTTATTAGGGGAAAAAAATCTAGGCAATACAAATTAAGTCCGCAAATTGAATCAGAGGATTGGGAGCCCATGACTTATGACGAGTTTTTAATTAGATTGCAAGCCGTTAAGCCGGTAAAAAGTAAATGCCGCAATAATAATTGGGCAAAATTTCATAATTCCATTGTCACCTGGCGCGATCTTCCAGAAGAGGATGAAATGCGCGAAATTGGAGCGCAAACTGAAGAATATTTGAAGGATTTAGAAATAGATAATTCCGACGGCGGCCTTGAGGAAGAAATTAAAGTCTTGTCGGCTGAATCTCAAAAGGAAAATGAGATAGAAAATAAGGAAAATAATGACAGAATTATCAAAAAGAACAAAACTAGAGCTTTAAGAGGGTGGAAAGAGCGCCCCTTAGAAGAATTAAATACCACTCAAGAATCAATTGCTTGGTATTATACAGACTCTATTGAAGGAATTGCCGATCTTAGTCGCCATTACGCTCATTTTCATTCTGAATCTCCCTATGGAGAAGGAACGTGGCGCTTATTTACAAATTTGACTAATCTTAAATCCGAAATTCGCCGCCGTGCCCGATATAAGAAGCAAAAATTAGTTAATTGCGATATTTCCTGCGCCCAAGTTTGTTTATTATCTTGTTTTTATAATGATTCCGAGACTCATCAGAAAGAAAAACAAAAATTTATAGATTTTGTTCTTAATTATGACTTTTATACCGAAATCGGGAAGGCGTCCGCGATTCCTTTAACTAGAAAACAAGCAAAAATCCAATCTTTCGTTTTGATGTTCGCCAGAATTTCAACTTGTTTAAGAACACCCTTCTTTAAGACCTTTGAATCTTTATTTCCTTTATTAACCAAAGAGATTAATCTTATTAAGAAACCAGACTATCGCCGTTTGGCGTATTTCTGTCAGAAAAATGAAGCTTCGATAGTTGTTAAGGGCTGTTTATTAGAATTATGCAGAAAGAAAATTGTTGCATTTTCAATTCACGACTCAATTCTCTGTCTTCCCCAAGATTTAGATACCGTAAAAGAATGCATAACTCGCCATTTCGAAGCCGTCACCGGATTCAAACCCAAACTTAAAGTAGATTAGGTAAAAAACGAATAAACAGTGTCGGTCCCCCTTACTTTGAACTTCCCATACCGCAACTGTTGAATAGTTACTTTCTTGATTCTTGTTTCTTCCATTACATTAAATAAAGGAAGACAGATTTTCTTAGCCTCCTTTTTAGTAATGACCGAAACCCCGACGGGCCGCCGCGTATTCACGAAAATCACCACAACAAAAATTAAAGTGGTAATAGATAGAAATAGTATTACATTCATGGATTTGCGGCAAGAAAGAATTGAATCGAAGAATTTTGTCTCAGTTGCTTATAATTGATTGGCTGATTATCTCTTAAGAGATTCCTAATTAGTCGCCCCACCTCACCACTCAACCTTAGTATAGGTCCAGATTTCAAATGAATTTGATTATATCCGGCTTCCGAAGGAGAAAATCCCTGTGATTTCGCCAACTGAATAAGTAAACAACCGCACGACCCATTGAAATTCTGCTTCATATTCAATGTTTTATCATCAGGTTGTTCCCGGATAAAATCAGCAACTTCTTTGTCTGTAATATTCATATATTTATTTAGGTGGTGCTCTTAGAGGAATTCGAATCCCCATATGTCATCTTAGAAGGATGATTCATTGTCCAGTTATGATATAAGAGCATTGAATTAGTTTAGTGCGCCTTCCGTGGATCGAACACGGGACCAAAGAATTATGAGTTCTCCGCTCTTACCACTGAGCTAAAGGCGCAAAATTGTTTAGGAATTCAATCCTTTACATCCTATCGGTTGACCTTCAGCATTACGAATCAATTCCCCAGGGGAAAGGAAACGGTAAGAAATTCCGGCGTGATCCCGTTTGATTGCTTCCAAGGCAACCATTGAAACAACTCCAAAGGTATCATCCCAATCTTCCATTCCAGGCAAATCCTCCCGGTTAATCTTAGAAACAACAGGGCTGGAATAGATATTAATTCCGTTAATATTTCCAATGATTTGTTTTTCACCGGTCGCGACCCGGATAATAAAATCCCCTTTTGGGAGATTGTAAAAACTGCCGTCCTCGGCTTGGATATTAAGAGCGTGCGGGGTATAATTAATTAGTTTCATGGTTTTTTAGGTGAGCTTCACCTTACCACACCGGCGGCGGTTTGTCAAGACACAAAATACCATTTACGATTTATTCTTTCTTTTTGCATTTATCCATAAAGGATTCTTCCTATAATTTATTCATAATTTGGGTTTTGTTCTTCATCACCCTGTTCGCGTTCTTCTTTCTTCGCTTTATTACATTTCATTATTTCTTGACCCTTGCTGGGATTGCCTCGCGGGGCAGCCTTCCAATGAGCCATGTAATATAGTTCTTGTTGTATCAAGCGCCCTACGGGATTATCGCTCCACATATTTCTATTACCTTTTTTACGAAGAAACCAAGCTTTTAGCTCTTGATATAGTTCTTTTTGAGTCATTTTTGTTGAAATCCTGTATCAGCCCTTGGCCTGTTACATACCATGTTACACCACAATAGCTTACTTAGTAACTTTTTATTACCAAATTATCTTATTTCATATAGCCAAAAACATCAAAATTTGCACGCCATGGAAATCCATCAAAATCCATCATTTACTAACAAGTTTATTGATTTGAACCGGGAAAAACCGGTAAAATATCTTAAACCACGATGGTTATTGCACTTATTTTGCATTAAAATGTGTTAGGAAACGAAA
>JBKJQV010000220.1:0-13244 GCA_046593815.1 Sediminibacterium sp.
CTCCCCTATTATTGGAGCAGGATTATTTGTAGACAATGAAGTAGGTGCTGCTGTTGCAACTGGTCAAGGTGAAGACATAATTCGTATTGGTGGGTCTCATGCAGTTATAGAATTAATGAGGCAAGGTATATCTCCTGAATTAGCGTGTAAAAAAGTAATTGAACGATTGTATAAAGTAAAAGGAGATAAAGCAAAAGATATACAAGCAGCTATTATAGCCATTAATAAAAATGGTGAATATGGAAGTTATTGTTTGCAAAAAGGGTTTAATTATGCCGTTTGTACAAGTGATGATCATAATGTTTTAATCAACGGAAAATATTTAATTTAAAATGAGTCAACTTATTTTACTAGAGATTTGTGTGTTTAATATAGCAACTGCAATTGCTGCAGCCAATGCTGGCGCAGATAGATTAGAGTTATGCGAGAATTATTCAAACGGAGGCACTACCCCATCTTACGGCTATTTAAAAATGGCAAGAGAAAAAATTTCCATTCCAATATTTCCAATGATTCGTCCACGTTCTGGAGATTATTATCATAGTTCTGATGAAATTGAAATAATTAAAAAAGATATTTTACTCTGTAAGGAATTGGGTTTTGAAGGAGTTGTATTCGGATTATTAAATAAAGATGGTTCTATTGATGAAGATAACACCGCACGTTTGGTTGAAGCTGCTTACCCTTTAGAAGTTACTTTTCATAGGGCTTTTGATAGATCTACCAATTCTTTGGATGCAGTTGAGCTATTAATTAATTGTGGGTGTACTAGAATACTAACAAGTGGACAAATGCCCAAAATTATAGAAGGATTAGATTTAGTAAAACAAATGGTGGACATAGCTAATGGAAGAATCATTATTTTACCTGCAAGTGGGTTAAACAGTTATAATGTTGCAAATATTATAACAACTACTGGAGTTACAGAAGTGCATACATCTGCTCGAATAAGAGTTCCATCAAATACTACCTATCAGAATAAAAATATGCCTGAAGACTATGATGTTGATTTTGTGGATGTAGAAGAGATTAAAAGAATAAAAAATAGGTATTCCTTAGTTTGTAACTAAGTACAACAAATTAAATTAATTATATGAAAAAGAAATTAGGAATAACACTTGCCTTTGCGGTAACTTTTATACTTGGTTATGCTTTTAAAACTTTTACAATTAAAAGTAATAATGAACAAGCTTCGTATAAAAAAGTAACAGGAATTGGTGGTATCTTTTTTAAATGTAAAGAACCAAAAAAAGTAAAAGAATGGTACAAAAATAATCTTGGTCTGAATATGAACCAATATGGCGCTGTGTTCGAATGGCGACAAGGAGCTGATACAACTAAAAAGGGATTTACGCAATGGAGTCCATTTGGTGAAAAAACAAAATACTTTGAGCCTTCTACAAAAGACTTTATGATTAATTATAGAGTAGAAAACTTAGAGGCACTTGTAGCTCAGCTAATGAAAGATGGCGTAACAATTACCGATAAAATAGAATCAGTTGAATATGGCAAATTTGTACATATACTCGACATAGAAGGAAATAAAATTGAGTTATGGGAGCCTTATGATATTGAATATGAAAAGCTTGGCAAAAAGATGGGCGCAACAACTACCAAATAATTAATAAAGCAATCTCACTTTTATGGTATGTTTCACATCTCTTAATAATTCAAGCGCTTGCTTCGATAATTTTTTATCAACATCTAAAACAACATAGCCAATATCTTCATTGGTTTTTAAGTATTGTCCTACTATATTGATATTATTTTTTGATAAAACTGTATTGATAGCACTCAATACACCTGGTACGTTGTGGTGTGTATGTAATAATCTATGTGCACCATCTATAGGTGGCAAACCAATTGCAGGAACAGAGTGAGATCCGTTGGTAATACCTCTTTCGAGATATTGAAATAATTTAATACTTACATCTTCGCCAATATTTTGTTGCGCTTCTTCAGTAGATCCGCCAATATGTGGACTAAGCAAAACATTTTTTAATCCTTGTAAAGGAGATACAAAAGTATCACCATTTTTTTCTGGCTCTACAGGATATACGTCTATTGCCGCACCGCTCAAATGTTCTTCGTTTAAAGCAACGGATAATGCTTTTAAATCTACTACTTCACCACGAGCATAATTAATTAGGATTGCTCCTTGTTTCATTTGTTTAATGGTGGTCTTATTAATTAAATTTTTTGTGAGTGTTGTTTCAGGAACATGAAGTGTTATAATATCAGACTGCGCCAATAACTCTTTCATATTTTTTGCAGAGGTTGCATTGCCTAATGGTAATTTAGTTTCAGTATCATAAAACAAAACTTTCATGCCAATTGATTCTGCCAATACACTTACTTGAGAACCTATATTTCCGTACCCAATAATTCCCAATGTTTTTCCTCTTAATTCAAAACTACCTTTTGCTTCTTTCAACCATATACCTTCATGTGCTGCTTTGTTTTTATCTAGAATTCTTCTAATCAAAATAATACTTGCACCAATTACTAATTCAGCAACACTTCTTGTATTACTATAAGGTGCATTAAAAACTGCTACTCCAGCATTCGTTGCAGCTTTTAAATCAACCTGATTTACACCTATACAAAAACATCCAATGGCTTGTAGTTTTGGAGCTGCATCTAATACTTTTTTGGTAATTAATGTTTTTGATCTTATGCCTATTAAATGAACATCTTTTACAGCTTTTATTAGTTCCTCTTCGCTAAGTGCTCCTGTTATTTTTTTAACATTAATATATCCATTCTGTTTAAATTGTTGAACAGCTCTGTCACTGATGTTTTCTAAAAATAGAATGTTGATACGTTCTTTAGGATAGCTAGTGGTTGCATTAGTACTCATATCTGCAAAATAAATGTTTATTGTTTTTACTTTAACTGTATAGTTTTCCACTTAGGTTGACTAATGAATAATCAAAGTTATATTTGCGTTTTCGTAACAACGTAATCCTAATGCTCCAAAAGATGATTATTCCGGTACTTTCTTTTTTAATTGTGGCCTGTAGCGGATCAAACCCTCCAGAATCAAAGAAAGTAACAAAACATTCCATTGAAATTGCACATTTTTCTGATGTTTCTAAAAGATCAAAGGAACACTATGCCAATTTAATCGCTCCTTTGTATGAGAAACAATTAGTAAAAACTGGCTTCAATGGGGCAATATTATTAGCAAAGAATGGAGAAATTGTTTTTGAAGACTATCGCGGGTTCATCAATTTTAAAACAAAAGAGCTCATAACAGCTAATTCCACTTTTCATTTAGCTTCTATTTCAAAAACTTTTACTGCAATGACCATCTTAAGGTTGATGGAGCAAAAAAAGTTAACATTAGAGGATCAGGTTTCTAAATATTTAAATGGGTTCCCCTACAATATCACCATCAAAAATTTACTTTCTCATAGAAGTGGCCTACCTAAATATGATCATTTTATGGCTGGTACTCGTTCTTATATTTCTCGAAAAAAGAATAAAAGAGGCAAATGGATTAGCTATACAATTTATGTGAAAGATCCAATATCATTAACTGGTATGAGTAATAATTACGATTTATTAAGATATCTAGTAGAACTTAGACCCGCATTAGAATCTACGCCTAATAGACGTTACAGTTATTCAAATACAAACTATGCACTTTTAGCACTAATCATTGAAAAAATAACAGGACAAACTTATCCTAAATTCATGAAAGACAGTGTATTCACTCCATTAGGGATGAGAGATACTTATGTATTTAGTATAATGGATACTGCCAATTATGTTCCTTCTTATAATTATAATAAAGCACCTTTCCCTTTAGAGAAATTAGATTGTATTTATGGTGATAAAAATATTTACAGTACAGTAAGAAATTTACTACTGTGGGATAGAGCCTTATATTTAGGTACTTTTATTAGTACACAAACACTAGCCTTGAGTTTTGAACCGATGAGTAATGAAACAAGAGGATTTAAAAATTACGGACTAGGATGGCATCTATTTAATAAACCTCCAGACCCTTTAATAGTATACCATAATGGTTGGTGGCATGGAAATAATACTGTTTTTAAACGATTAATTAGCGATACTGCAACAGTTATTATTCTAGGTAATAAGTTTAATCGCAATATTTGGTCGGCAGGCAGAATGAGCTCAGTATTTACTGGAAATTCAGATACTACCAATTTAATTGAATAATAAAAGACTTCTTAATACGTTTTTAATCACCAAATGGGTTTAAACCCTATTTTTGCGAACTTGAACAAAATTTAATATAGACTCAATTGCTTATGAACAATTTACTGTTTTATGCCGTTCCCGCCATGGGAGTAGTTGGATTACTTTACACTTTAGTCAAATTTCAGTGGGTTTCAAAACAAGATGCTGGTAATGCCAGGATGAAAGAAATTAGTACGTATATAGCCGAAGGTGCTATGGCTTTTCTTAAAGCTGAATGGAAAATTCTTGGCTATTTTGTTGCTATTGTTGCATTATTATTGGGCTTTATGGCTCAAAGTAATTCTGGAAGTCACTGGAGTATTGCTATCGCATTTATTATTGGAGCAGTGTTTAGTGCAACTGCAGGTTATATAGGAATGAAAGTGGCTACAAAAGCCAATGTTCGTACCGCTGAAGCTGCTAAAACAAGTTTAAGCAAAGCCTTGAATGTTTCATTTACTGGCGGAGCTGTAATGGGTTTAGGCGTTTCTGGATTGGCTGTTTTAGGTTTAGGTGGATTATTCCTTGTTCTTAAATATTATTTTTCTCCAGATGGAGATGCAGAAGGCATGTTGCGCACAATTGAAGTATTAACTGGTTTCTCTTTGGGAGCTGAAAGTATTGCATTGTTTGCTCGTGTTGGCGGCGGTATTTATACCAAAGCTGCCGATGTTGGTGCAGATTTAGTTGGTAAAGTAGAAGCAGGTATTCCTGAAGATGATCCTCGTAATCCTGCTACAATTGCTGATAACGTTGGTGATAACGTAGGTGATGTTGCAGGTATGGGTGCCGATTTATTTGGTAGTTATGTTGCAACTGTATTGGCCACAATGGTGCTTGGTCAAGAAACTAAATCGATTGATAATTTTGGTGGACTAGCCCCTATTCTTTTACCAATGGTAATTGCAGGAGTTGGTATTATCTTATCAATTATAGGTACTTTATTTGTAAGAGTGAGTGATTCTGCTGGAGTTAGTACGCATGCAGTTCAACGCGCTTTAAATATGGGTAACTGGGGATCAATGGTTTTAACAGGTATTGCCGCTTATTTTATTGTAAACTATATTTTACCTGAAACTATGACATTGCGTGGGTTAGAATTCACCCGTAATGGAGTTATTGGGGCTATTGGAGTTGGTTTAGTAGTAGGTGCTTTAATGAGTATCATCACTGAATATTATACTGCAATGGGTAAAAGACCGGTAATGAGTATTATCCGACAATCAGCTACTGGTCATGCTACCAATATTATTGGCGGACTAGCTGTAGGTATGGAAAGCACATTCCTTCCAATTTTGGTTTTAGCAGGTGGTATTTATGGTTCTTATGCTTGTGCAGGATTATATGGTGTAGCAATTGCTGCTGCTGGAATGATGGCTACAACTGCTATGCAATTAGCTATTGATGCTTTCGGTCCGATAGCTGATAATGCAGGTGGAATTGCTGAAATGAGTGAATTACCTCCTGAAGTACGTGAAAAGACAGATATTTTGGATGCTGTTGGAAATACAACTGCTGCAAGCGGTAAAGGTTTCGCTATTGCTTCGGCTGCTTTAACTTCATTGGCTTTATTTGCAGCCTTTGTTGGTGTTGCAATGCCCAATAATCAACATATCGATATCTATAAAGCTGATGTTTTGGCTTCATTATTTATTGGTGGAATGATTCCTTTTATTTTCTCATCTCTTGCAATTCGCGCCGTAGGCGAAGCTGCAATGGCAATGGTTGAAGAAGTTCGTAGACAATTCAGAACTATTCCTGGAATTATGGAAGGAACAGGAAAGCCAGAGTACGATAAATGCGTGGCTATCTCTACAGAAGCTTCTCTTAAAAAGATGATGTTACCAGGTGCAATCACAATTGTATCTCCTTTATTGATTGGTTTTTTATTAGGACCAGAAGCTTTAGGTGGATTTTTAGCTGGAGCAACTGTGAGTGGTGTATTGATGGGAATTTTCCAAAACAATGCAGGAGGTGCTTGGGATAATGCGAAGAAGTCTTTTGAAAAAGGGGTAGAAATAAATGGAGAAATGTTTTATAAAAAATCAGAACCTCATAAGGCCTCAGTAACAGGTGATACTGTTGGTGATCCTTTTAAAGATACATCAGGCCCGTCTATGAATATCTTAATTAAATTGATGTCTATCGTCTCATTGGTAATTGCTCCTACTCTTGCTACTATGCATCCAATTAAAGCTGCTATTACTCAAGAAAAGAAAGTTGAAGTAAGTATAAAGCAAACCACAAATGATTCTACTGCTTCAACTGTAACGCTTACTACTAACGGCGATAAGTTGCAAGATTTAGTAAAAGAATTAAAAGCTGCTGGTCTTGCTTCAGGTGACAATGTAGATGTTGTTGTGAAAGATGGTAAAATAATTGTGAATGGTATTGAACTACCAGCAGATGTTTCTAGCAAATACAAAGCTTACATTAATGATACTAAGAATATTGAAATGACCATTAAAACGTCTGACAAGAAAAATTAATAATTACAAAAATGAAGTACAAAAAAATACCTCCGATTAATTGGAGGTATTTTTTTATAAGCAAGCAATCGAAAAAGATTTACCATTTATCTACTTCTTCAGTAGCTGTTGGATTTATTACTGGTGTTTCAACAATTTCTTCAATAACAATTGGTGTTGAAGATGGTGCAATAGTTTCTTGAGTCATTGCAATAACTGGCGCTTCATTGCTTATTGAAACAGGTACTTCTCCAGCCTCTCCCTCAACTTCATTGTATTCGTGGTTAAATGCATCAAAATCAAAATCAGGCATTAATTCTGTTTTAACATAATCAATTGCTTCTGTCATTGATTTAATAAACTTATTAAAATCTTCCTTGTATAAGAAAATTTTATGCCTGTCGTAGCCATTATTGTCAAAACGCTTACGGCTTTCTGTAATAGTGAGGAAGTAATCATTACCTCTTGTTGCTCTTACATCAAAAAAGTAAGTCCTTCTTTTTCCAGCACGTATTTTAGTGCTGAAAACACTTTCCATTTTCTTTTCGTTGTTTTCGTACTCCACAATTAATTGTTTTGGTTAAAGCTTTGTTAACGGTTACAAATATAGGGATGTTTAGTAATTTCCAAAATGAATTTGGCCGACAGTTTTTATTATTAATTAGGATTTTCTAGTACAGTACTCAGTTGAAGATTATACAATTCCTCATAATAGCCCTTCAAAGCCATTAATTCGTCATGCGTGCCCATTTCAGAGATGGATCCATCATTCAATACAATTATTTTATCAAAATTAAAACTTGTAAAAATTCTATGAGTGATAATTATTGCTGTTTTATCTTGTAAATAGCCATATAAATGGCCTATGATTTCTTTTTCTGTATTTGCATCTACAGCACTTAAACAATCGTCGAAAACAATGATTTCAGGAGATTTTATTAAAGCTCTGGCTATAGAAATTCTTTGTTTTTGACCCCCACTCAATGTTACTCCACGTTCACCAATCATGGTATCGTATTGATGCTCAAAACCCTTAATTTCATTGTGAACATTGGCAGAACGAGCAGCCTCTATTACTTTTTCAATTGAAGTATCAGTAGCTACTCCAAAGCGAATATTATTTGCTACAGTGTCGCTAAATAAAAAAACGTCTTGTTGAACATAACTAATTTCATTACGCAATTGGTTTAATGGAATTTCAGCTAATGGCTTACCCCCTATTAAAATACTACCATTATCGGGTTCATAAAAACGCAATAATAATTGAGCAAGTGTGGATTTACCACTTCCTGTTTTTCCTAAAATCATTACTTTCTCACCAATTTCAATTATTAGGTTCAGATTTTGTAAAGCTTTAATTCCAGTATGAGGATATGTAAAATTCACCTGCTTAAATTCAATCTTTCCTCCAATATATGAATTCGATTTAATTGTAGTTTGAATTGTAGGTTGAATATCTAAAAATTCGTTCAATCTTTTTTGAGACGCTGCAGCTCTTTGTATCATGCTTGCCGTCCAGCCAATTGCACTTACAGGAAAAGTGAGCATGTTAATATAAATCACAAATTCCACTATCATCCCAACTTTGCTAGGGTCGTATATAGCTTGTAACCCGCCTACAAAAATAGTGGCAAGCGTGCTTATACCAATCATTAATGCCATGCTAGGAAAATACAATGCTTCTACCTTTGCTAAGCCAATAGCGTTTTTTTTATACGCTTCACTGTTTTTTTCGAAGAAGCCCAACATTGCTTTTTCTTGTACAAATGATTTAATTACTCTAATGCCAGAATAAGATTCTTGCGCATTGGTTGTTAAATCGGATAAGTTGCTTTGTATAATTTCACTTTTTCTGTTAATGATGCTATTAACCCAATATATAATGATTGCTAATATTGGTAAAGGAGCTAATACAATTAATGTAAGTTGTACATCTTTACTCAACATATTTGCAATACAAAAGCCAATTAGTGTAATTAAGTTGATAAGATACATCACTGCTGGGCCAGTGTACATCCTTACCCTGCTTACATCTTCCGACATACGGTTCATTAAATCACCGGTACTATGTGTTTTGTAAAAAGCAGTATCTAGCTGTTGATAATGTTGATACACTTCATTTTTTTGATCGAATTCAATATGCCTACTCATTACAATAATTGTTTGGCGCATAAAGAACATCAAAACACCTCTTATAACTGCAATGAATAAAATAGTGAGACTGCAAATGGCTACTAACCAACCAAAACTAAAATGATATTGATTAATTATTTGAATGAAACTGTTTACAATTCCATCATGAGCATTATAAATTCCTGTTTGCTTTGCTCCTGGTAATTTTTGTTGAACTAAGCTAATTACATAACCAGTTATTTGAGGGGCAAGAACTGCAAAATAGTTTGATGTAACCACAAAAAACATACCTATAAAAAAACGCTTTCGGTATTTCCAGAAATAGTGATTAAGGGATGCTAAATGTTTCAAATGCTTAAATTAGGTTGCAAATATAATTTTAAAAGACCATCAAATACTTAATTTTGTACTAAGCCACTAAAATCCCACCATTATAATTTATGCATCACAATCTTAAACGCCCCTTTATAATTACTGCGATTATTTTATTGGTTTGGATCATTGCAGCACAAAGTTGTATGAAATTCCGGATTAGTGATGGCGATGCTCAAAAAAAGTTCAATGAATCTGGCGTAGCATTAAAAACAATAACTAAGAATATAAATGGGTTTCCTCTCCATTATGCACAAACTGGAAGCGATACAATGCCTACTTTATTATTTGTACATGGTACACCGGGCAGTTGGGAAGGCTTTCAAAATTATTTATTGAATAAAGAGTTACTCAAACATTATAGGTTAATCGCAATCGACAGACCTGGTTTTGGTTACAGCGATTTTGGAAATGCAATGAACTTAGCTGAACAAACAACAATTATTACAGAATGGATGGACAGTATTAATAACAATCAATCGGTAATATTAATTGGTCATAGTTTAGGTGGACCATTAGTTGTAAAACTTGCTGCTGCCAGGCCTCAGTATACAAAGGCATTGGTGATTCTTGCAGGTTCTTTAGACCCAGCTGATGAAAAACCTGAAAAATGGAGACCAGTATTATTTAAAACACCATTAAACCTTTTAGTACCAGGCGCTTTAAGGCCAAGTAATGAAGAATTATGGTATTTAAAAAAAGATTTAGTGATCATGAAAGTTGATTATGAAAAAATAACTTGTCCTGTTTATATAATGCACGGTACTAAAGATGTGTTGGTAAATTATAGCAATGTTGCATATGCCAAAAAAATGTTTACCAAAGCAGATTCAGTGTTCGTAACTACTTTAGAAAATGAAAATCATTTTATTGTTTGGACGAGAGAGAAAGAAATCATTGATTTATTATTGAAAATAAAATAAGTTAAGTCTATAACTTATTTTCTGTTTCTATTAATGGTAAAATCAAAAATATCCCAGCGGTTATAATGACCCGAAGTATCAAGCGTTAGTTTTTCTTTAATTGCTATATCAAAATCTTTTATAGTACAGTACAAAATTTCTTCTTTATCAAATTGCGGTTCAAGTAAATAATTTCCTTTAGGATCAATTACACAACTTCCACCGTTTAAAATATATTTTTCAGGATTATTTTTCAAATCATCAGGTAATGTTAATAGAGCAGGAATATCTTTAACCTGCATCATTTGACCAGCTGCAATTACAAAGCACCTTCCTTCAAATGCATAATGTCTGCAGGCAATCTGGTGCATCTCATGTACAGTAGGCCATAGTGCAATATGTATAAGTTCATTTTCATTGTGTAATGTTTGTCGGCTTAATGGCATCCAGTGTTCCCAACAAATTAAACCTCCTATCCTACCCCAATCACTTTCTAAAGTCTTTAGCCCAACTGCATCACCATTTCCATATAATAACTTTTCATTGAAAGTTGGTATTAGTTTTCTATGATGATTTCCTATATCACCATTTTTGTTGATTAGTATAAACGAATTAAAAATAGTTCCATTGCCAATTCCATTGGTAACTTTTTCATTTATGCCCATACATATTATCACACTATATTCTTTGGCAACAGCGCATAACTCCTTGATTTCTTCATCATTCACATCTACACTATTTTCGTGCATTTGTGCAAATACTTCTTTAGTTACTTCATTATTCCACAATGCAATTTCAGGACAATGGTCAATCCATGATGGATATCCGCTTAACCAAGTTTCACCAAATACAATCAATTGAGCGCCTGAAGTGGTAGCTTCTTTAATAAGTTGCAATGCCTTTTGTAAACTAGCTTTTAAATTATGGTGAACAGGCTTATGTTGTACGATGGCTATTTTTAGTGGAGTCATTTGTTATAAACTGTTTTTAATATTAATGATGTCATTGACATATAGTATTTCCCAATTATTAAACATTGTTTTTTTACCTTTTACTTCAATAGGTATTCCAATAAATTTAATGACTTTTTTATTGATAACTTCCCCATTAGTCCCGATAAGAATCGCATAATGTTCTATACCTTTAATGTCATACTTCAATATAGGCATTATGCCCCCGCTTATGCAACGAACAGCACAACTAATATGTGTTTTCCCTTGTCCCGGGTTCATGGCACCGAAATAACATTTTGGGTCGATAATTTCTCCATTGATAACGGTATCAATTTTAGTGAAGCCTTTTATAGGCAAATCCAATGGTGCTTTAGCAGCTTTAAATGAATAAAATCCTTTTTCAATTTCCATGAGAGGAAACTGTGTTGTGCCAATTATACATTCAGTGCAAATGGATGCAGCATCTTTATTATTTATTGATTCAGATACACAAGAAATATAGTTATTACTTAAATAACCAGTGAGGTGAACATATTTCTTTTCAGCACCAGCCATTACTTTACTAACAGTCTCTCCAGCTCCTTTTTTAAAAGCATCTACTAATAAAATAGATTTAAATAATGGATTTCCGTTTGCATCTTTACCATCAACAATGGTAATCATCGGCACAGGATTGTTTTCGAGCCAGCCTTCCATTTCTTTTACATGGTTATAATCTATTTGAAAAGTTGAGATTCTTTTTTGCTGACTAACTAGAACTACTGATGTAATAATCAGCAATCCCAATAAGCAAAAAGCTGTTATTTTTGAAGTAAATAAAACTGTTTTTTTATTACTGCCACTCCAACCAATAAAAAAATCATCTGATACATTTTTGTTTTCAGAAGTAATAGGAATAATGGTTGGTTCAATGAAAGTGCCTTCGGGCATGGCTTTCGTACTGATATAAATTTTATTTCCAATCAATTGTAATGGATAAGTATGCAACTTTTCTTTAAATGGTGCAGGTGCACAGCCATCTTCTGGCTGGTACTGGTATCCATGCCATGGACATGTAATACATCCATCTACCACACGCCCTTCGCCCAATGGACCCATCTGATGTTTGCATACATTATGAACTGCACTTAATTTACCATCGTATTTAAATACAGCAATTCGTTCTTTATTGATGATAGCCATTTTTGCATGGTCGTCTTTAATCTCTTCAACTGTACATACATACTGCCAATTTTCATTAAGCAATTCCTGATTTGTATAATCTATTTTGTTTTCTTTAAAAGAAGCCAACAAATGCACAGTTGAAATGATTAATAAACCTGTTAATAATAAAACAACTAAAACAGGACTTTTTTCAAACTGAATTATACCCAAAGCCACATGCATTATTACCAATGCATAAGCAATGTAAACAAGCATGTGCATAGCTTTCCAAAATTTTGGACTTAAAAAAGACAGCCAGAAATCATGGCTGGTAAATGCCATTGCTGCAAATATTAGTAATGCAAAAAAACCTAATACCTGAAAAGGAAAATAAGCAATAGAAGCATAATGTTTATTTGCTGTGAACAAGGAAATTAAAGGATTTATATCTGAATTACCATGAAACCAATTTAAGCTAAGGACACCATGTACAGCAGCAATAATAAACAACGAAACCCCAAGGTGACGCCGGTTATAAAGAAGTGGTAAAAATTTAACTGAGAAGCGGCAAGCAGGCCCAATTAGCAAAACTATATGCAATAATATAATTGCCATTGTGCCAAAAACCCTTATTAAAATGGTATTTAAACTGTGGTGTGGGAAAAAATAAATATTACTACCAATAAAAATAAAAAAGTATACTATTATACTCCCCCATAAAATTAGATCGTATTGTTTCTTAAATTTATTCCATAAAATGGGATGATAACCTGCACTCATAAATTACTATTAAAAAATTGGAATTATTTTTTTAAAATATGACTTTCTATGGACGTTTGTAAATAGCAAGAATTACCAAGATGATTAATGAAACTGATAAAATTATCCAAATTAATTTATGCTTATTTCGTAATTGATGATTCATTTATATGTAATAGGTTTTAACTATTCTAAATTTTATATTCATGTAAATCACTATTTATTTTTTTGATATAATTTTTTACAAATCAATGGCCATAACAAAATGCCAGCTGGTAAAATAATTAATTTAAACCAATATG
>JBKJQV010000233.1:0-4945 GCA_046593815.1 Sediminibacterium sp.
GGAGTTTTTATATAAAACTAATTGTAGCAGTAATACCTGCTTTAGTATTAGGATTTTTATTATCTGATAAAATTGATGCTTTATTAGAAAGTCCACTTACCGTTGCATGTTCAATGCTAATCGGTGGTATTGCTCTAATTTTTATTGATAATATTTTCAAAAGTCACCATATAGAAAAAGAAGAAGACATCTCCTACTTAAAAGCATTTATTATTGGATTTTGGCAATGCCTTGCAATGATTCCTGGAGTAAGCAGAAGTGCATCTAGTATTATTGGTGGTATGCAACAAAAATTAAGCAGGAATTTAGCTGCAGAGTTTTCATTTTTTTTAGCCGTTCCTACTATGGCATCAGCAACAGGTTATAAATTGCTAAAAGCTTACAAAGAAAACCCAACAATGCTTTCAACCAAAAGTAATATAGTTCTGTTGGGGTTAGGAAATGTAGTTGCTTTTGTAGTAGCCTTATTAGCTATTCGTTTATTTATTTCCATTTTACAGAAATATGGATTTCGTTTTTTTGGTTGGTACAGAATAATAGTAGGATTAATATTGATTACATTAATATATACGGGACATTTAAAATAAAGATGCAATATGAAAACAGCTGATAAAAAAGTAATTAATGGCTGGGCAATGTACGATTGGGCAAATAGCTCTTATAATCTGGTAATTACTTCAACTATTTTTCCTGCATATTTTGAAGCAGTTACCGGTGATGGAAACGAAAATACATCAGTAGACATCGTAAGATTATTTGGACGAGAATTTGTAAATACATCTCTATATAATTACGCTTTAGCTGTTGCATTTATTATTGTTGCTATCACCTTACCCATTCTTTCGTCAATTGCAGATTATAAAGGCAACAAGAAAAAATTTCTTTTCTTTTTCTGCACTGTGGGTAGTATTGCCTGTGCTTCGATGTATTTTTTTACAAAAGACAATTTAGCATTTGGACTAGCCTGTTTAATAACCGCATGTGTAGGTTTTTGGAGTAGTCTTGTTTTTTATAATTCATTTTTACCGGAAATAGCTGCACCTGAAGACCAAGATAGAGTAAGTGCGAAAGGATTCTCGATGGGCTATATTGGAAGTATGATTTTACAAATTATTTGTTTTGTATTTGTATTATCTCCAAATACTTTTGGCATTACTGTAGGTAAAGCATCTCAAATATCTTTTTTATTAGTTGGCATTTGGTGGTGGGGTTTTGCACAATTTTCTTTAAAACGTTTACCAAATAGCAAACCAGCTGGTGAAGGAAAAATGGATAATATATTAACAAAAGGCTTTAAAGAATTAAATAAAGTATGGATGCAATTAGGCAATTTGCCAATATTAAAAAGGTATTTATTTGCCTTTTTCTTTTATAATATGGGCGTACAAACAATAATGTTAGCAGCAACACTTTATGGGAAAAGCGAATTAAATATTCCAACCACCAATTTAATTATTGCAATATTGATCATTCAATTTATTGCTATTCCGGGTGCATATAGCATTGCTTTTCTTTCCAAAAAAATTGGCAATTTTAAAGCACTTATGGTAACTGTTTGTTTATGGATAACACTTTGTGTAGTAGGATATACACTACCTCGTAATGGCATTAACGAATTTTATGGTTTAGCTGTACTAGTTGGTTTTGTAATGGGTGGTATTCAATCTTTGAGCAGAAGTACTTATGCCAAGTTAATGCCTCAAACAATCGACACTACTTCTTTCTTTAGTTTTTATGATGTAACCGAAAAAATTGCAATAGTAATTGGTATGCTTAGTTTTGGATATATAACTGAAATAAGTGGTTCACAAAGAAACTCTGTATTGGCATTAGTAGTATTTTTTGTAATAGGATTAGTAATTCTTTATTCTGCTTCAATTTTGCAGAAAAAACAACAACATGAAACTTTATAGCATTAATACTGGTTTTTTTAAATTAGATGGCGGCGCAATGTTTGGTGTTGTACCAAAAAGTATGTGGAATAAACTAAACCCTGCAGATGAAAACAATATGTGTAATTGGGCTTTAAGAAGTTTACTCATTCAAACAAGTGATCGGCTTATCCTTATTGATACTGGAATGGGCAACAAACAAGACCCCAAATTCTTTAATCACTATTTTTTAAACGGAAATGATTCATTAGAAAGTTCATTAGCAAAACATGGTTTTACCAAAAACGACATAACAGATGTTTTTCATACTCACTTACACTTTGACCATTGTGGCGGAAGCATTATCAAAGAGAATGATCAATATATAACAGCATTCCCTAATGCTACTTTTTGGAGCAATAAAAAACATTGGGATTGGGCGGTTCATCCTAATGAAAGAGAAAAAGCATCGTTCTTAAAAGAAAATATTTTACCAATTCTAGAAAGTGGGAAGTTGAAATTTATAGATACCCCATCGAATGAGTTTGATGAAAATAATTTATTAAATTCAGTTGAGTTCTTGCAAGAAATTACAATTCGATTTGTAAACGGACATACCAATTCAATGATGTTGCCACAAATTAATTATCAAGGAAGAACATTAGTTTATATGGCAGACTTACTCCCTTCAGTTGCACATATTCCCCTTCCATATATTATGGGTTATGATATGTTTCCTTATACTACACTTAAAGAGAAAACTTCTTTTTTACAAGAAGCAGCAACAAATAATTATATACTATTTTTTGAGCATGACCCCTTAAACGAATGTTGTACAGTTCACCAAACTGAAAAAGGAATAAGGGTAAAAGAAATATTTAGTTTGAATAGTCTTTAATTATCGCTTGTAAATTAAAGAACTTAGAGGATACCGAAGCCCTCTATAACCCATCATATCAACTTTAACACTACCAACCGATATTGGGCTTTCAATTCTTATTGGAATACGATTTGCATCATCAGTAACCCATACCATCATTTTTTCTCCACCCGAAAAAATAGTTCCTTTTACAAGAAGCGGACTGAATTTAATTGCTTTAAATTTTCCGTACCTGGTTTTTATTTCCTCTTTACCAATGTATTTAATATAGAGATTATATACTTCGTTGTCTAAAAACATGGTAAACGGCGTTTTTTCGTCAGGGTTATATTTACTAAAGTCGATATTTCTAGCATAATAAATAGAACTTATTACATCTTGAATACAAGCTGGAATTTTTACAACACCTTTAGCAGATACTGCAGTATTTACATCTTTATTAAAAGTAACATCCTCATTTATTTTGTATCCACCTTCATCAACGTCCCTAATAAATTTAAGAGGCTGCAATGTATTGGTATCTATAAAACTTTCATATCTATCACGCACTTTAAAAATCCAATCGTAATTACTATTAGACGAACCTTTTCCTGTTACATGATAAACAGGCTTGTTATTTAATTTTTCTTGATTTACTTCAAATGAAGCGTTGCCTGCATTAATATACAATCCTATAATAGAATAATAAACATTATAATTCACTATTTCTCCTTCCTGAAATGCGGTATTACGCAACCCACAAAATTCACCTCCAGCAGATAAAAATTTGGACCCCAATAAAATAAAAACTACGAATGTTATTTTTTTAATCAATTTAAATTTATTTATTTTCTGAATAATTTTACACCTAAGATAAATAAAGTACCCGCAATTGCTGGTAAGATTAAGTTAATTAACCAAATTCCTACTGAAGTTGCTATAATTCCTACCGAATTGGTACTGATTAAACCAAAAAGCAATAGGCTTACTTTACCTCTAAAACCTAATTCTGCTAGTGTTATTGTTGGAACAATTGCTAATACTAAAAACATAACACCCATTAATGAACAAGCATCAAGCCAATTTACTCTAACACCAAAAACTTCCATTAAAAGTAGGTATTGAGTTAGAAAAACAAAATACCTAAAAAAAGAGAGTGAGAGTATTCTAGTTAGTTCTTTCCAATGAAAGTCTTCTAATTTTTCAATAAAAAATCGTCTTTTAGCAACGATTGGTATTTTTTCGATCATCTGAATTAGTCCAGATAGTTTAAAATAAGCTAGTGTGAAAAGAAAAACGCCAATTGCAATCACATAGATCAATCCATCTAACCAAAAAATTGAAAGTCCTTGTAAATGAGTAGTTGCGTTTAAAATATAAACTCGCATATAAAAGAGTGAAATCACCCCCATTGTAAAAGTCACAATTATTTGCGCCATACTCCCTACAAAAGATAATACAACTCCCCTTATTCTATTGCCTTCTTTTAAAAAAATAACCCTACCTGCTGATTCTCCAATACGATTAATGGTACTAAAACCAAGTGCTTGTCCACCAAGTATGGCTTTGAAAGAATGAAAAAAAGTGATCAACTCAATACCACTAACTTGAATTTGCCACTTTCTTGCTTCAATACCCCAATTAACAAACATTAGTAATACTACTAAAAATAATTTCCATCTATTTTGTTCATAAATAGCAGTAATAATTAAATTCCAAGATTGTTGAACATCATTTTGTTTGAGTATTTGATGGTAAATAGAATAAGACAACCAAATAAATAGTATAGGGCCAATTATGTAATTTAAAATATTTTTATACTGTTTATTCAAGAAAAAAGCTTTTTACAAATATACGTGCCAATGTATTAGGACAAAGCTTTCCAATATTAGTGAGTTCTATTACGATTTCGTATTTTCACATATATGAAATATGATTCTGTAATATTAGGAATAGATCCAGGAACTCAATTAATGGGTTTTGCTTTACTTGCCATAAAAAATGGTAAGCCCTCTTTATTAATTATGGATACCCTTAAACTTACAAAAGAAAAAGATATTTATGCAAGGCTAGAAATGATTCATTCAAAAATAACTTCCTTAATTAATGAATTCCAACCTACCTCTTTTGCAATTGAAGCCCCATTTTTTGGAAAGAATATACAAAGTATGCTAAAGTTAGGAAGGGCTCAAGGCGTTGCTATTGCAGCAGCTAT
>JBKJQV010000258.1:0-4441 GCA_046593815.1 Sediminibacterium sp.
TTTCACCAACAAAACCAATATCAGCTACCCCATCTTCAACATATTGAGGAATATCATCGTCCCTTAAAAAAAACACTTCAATAGGGAAATTTGTTGCATCTGCTTTTAATCTATTCATTCCATTGCTGATATCTATTCCACATTCCTTTAACAAGCGAATAGAATCGTCGTGCAAACGACCTGATTTTTGAATTGCTAATCTAAGCTTTACTGTTTTATCCATTTGATTACCCATAGTCTTAAAAATAAAAAAGCCTACCAAAAAGGTAAGCCACACTGATTTGTATATGATACATACACACCAACTGCCTACCCGAGGGGCAAGAAATGATGATGAATATGTAGATTTTGTTTCATTTGTATTGCAAAGTTACAGTCAATACATTATTTAAGCAAATTATTTTCATCCATTTATCAAAACAACCATAATTCCTTATGTTTTATCCTTATTTTGGTACTCTAACGATTCGGCTATGCATAAACTGTTAATTTTCTTACTCTTATTTACAGTATTACTTCAACAAAAAAATGCCTCATCTCAACCTTTTAAAAAGTTAGTATGGAGCGATGAGTTTAATTACAAAGGCTTACCTGATGCAAAAAAATGGAGTTATGATACAGGTGGACATGGTTGGGGAAATAATGAACTGCAATTTTATACAGCCAATAAATCTAAAAATGCTAGGGTTGAAAAAGGTAATCTTATTATTGAAGCGCATAAAGAAGTAATTGGAAAGAATCAATACAGTTCTGCACGATTAGTTTCTAAAGGCAAGGGTGATTGGAAGTTTGGTAGAATAGATATTAAAGCTAAAATTCCAAATGGTTTGGGTACATGGCCCGCAATATGGATGTTAGGAAGTATATCTCCTTTAAAATGGCCCGATGATGGTGAGATTGATATTATGGAACATGTTGGTTATGATCAAGGAAATATTCATGCATCGGTTCATACCAAAAAATACAATCATATAAAACATACTCATAAAACAGATTCTGTTTTAGTGAATGACTGTAGTACTGCTTTTCATTTATATTCAGTTGAATGGAATGAAGCGCATTTAACTATTTTATTAGACAACCAAGTTTATTTTCATTTTAATAATAATCACACTGGCTATGAAGCTTGGCCATTTAGTAACCCCATGCATTTATTACTCAATATAGCAGTTGGTGGTTTTTGGGGCGGTAAAAATGGAATTGATGATAAAATATTTCCAAGAAAAATGGAGATCGATTATGTAAGAGTATACCAATAACTTTTTATTATAAATTAAACAAACATGAAACAATTAAAACAATTTGTATTGATCGGATTACTGTTAGCCGTTCAATCTTTATCATTAGCTCAAGACGCAGTATCTTATCAAACTCCACCAAAAGAAATTGCTGATTTACTATTAGCCAAACCAACTCCAACTGTTAATATCGACGGTAAAGCAGATTGGATGCTTTTAAGTGAAAGAAATTCCTACCCTACTGTTGAAGAATTAGGCCAGCCCGAATTTAAAGTTGCGGGACTACGTTTGAACCCCAATAACTTTTCACCTAGTCGACAGAATTTTGTGAATAATTTTATGTTGAAGCGTATTAAAGAAGGCAAAGAATACAAAGTTGCTGGTTTGCCAGTAAATATGTTGGCAGGTAATGTAAGTTGGAATCCATCAGAAACTAAAATTGCTTTTACCAATACTACTGGTACTCATGTAGATTTATATGTAATTGATGTAGCAACACAAAAGGCAACAAAAATTAATAAAAAAGCTTTGAATACTGTTTTAGGTAATTCATATACTTGGGTTGACGACAATACTGTTTTGTATAAAGCTACTACTCAGTTAGCCGCAAATGCTCCAAAAAAACCTATCACACCAAAAGGTCCAACTATTCAGCAGAGTCTAGGTAAAACAGCACCTAGCCCTACTTATCAGGATTTAATTAAGAGTCCTTACGACGAAGCAATTTTTGAATATTATGCAACTTGTCAATTAATTCAAAATAAAAACGGAGTTGAAACTGCAATTGGCAAACCATGTATTTTAAGTTCTATGACTTTATCACCAGATAAAAAATATTTATTACAACGTCAAATACAAAAACCATTTTCATATTTAGTTACGGCTGGAGGATTCCCTTCAATTGTTAGTATTACCAATTTATCAGGAAAAACAATAAAAGTATTAGCAGAATTACCTTCATCGGAAGGCACACCATCTGGATATGATAATACCCAGAATGTTGCAAGAGGCTTCGATTGGCGAGATGATGAAGCAGCAACCATTATTTGGGCAATGCCATTAGATAGTGGTTTAATTAAAAAGAAGGTTGAATTTCATGATGCTATTTATTCTTTAAGTGCTCCATTTACAGGATCTGCAAAAGAATTATTCAAAACTAAATTACGCTATAGTGGTACAATATGGGGTAATTCTACATTGGCATTGGTTCAAGAAGTATCAAGAACAAAACAAATGGGTAGAGCAAGCAGATTTAATACTACAACTGGAGCACTAGAAACATTGTATGAGCGAAATCAAACAGATGCATATGGTGATTTAGGCAGACCAGTTATGTCAAAAAATCAATTTGGTAGAGATGTAATTGTACTAGTTGATAATCGAACTAAAATGTTGATGAATAACACTACAGGTTCTTCACCTAAAGGTGATTTACCATTCCTAGCAAAGTTTGATTTAACTACTAAAAAGAATGAAATTATATGGAGAAGCAATGAAGGTAGCTTTGAAGTAATTACAGATGTTTTAGATGCTAATAAGCTAACGTTATTATGTAGTAAACAATCTCAAAAAGAAGTTCCTAATTATTATATTAAAGATTTGATGATGAAAATTGCTGATCGCCAGATTACCAATTTCTCTAATCCATATCCAGCTTTGGAAGGTGTATCAAAAGAAAAAATAAAATACAAAAGAGCAGATGGAGTTGATTTAACAGGCGACTTGTATTTACCAAAAGGATACAACAAAGAAACAAGTGGACCATTACCGTTGTTGATTTGGGCTTATCCGCGTGAATTTAACAGTGCTGCAGACGCTGCTCAAGTTAGAGGTAGTAAAGATCGTTTTACAACAATTAGCTGGGGCTCACCCATCTTTTATGTTACACAAGGATATGCAGTTTTAGATAATGCAGAAATGCCAATAGTTGCAACTAGTGCCGATAAAAAACCTAATGATGATTATATTCCACAATTGAAATTAAATGCTGAAGCTGCAATTAATTATTTAAGCGGATTGGGTGTAGCAGACAAAAATAGAGTTGCAGTAGGCGGACATAGTTATGGAGCATTTATGACGGCTAATTTATTAGCTCATACCAATTTATTTAAAGCAGGTATTGCTCGTAGTGGCGCTTACAACAGAACCCTTACTCCATTTGGGTTTCAGGCAGAAGATCGTACTTATTGGCAAGCACCTCAATTGTATTATGAAATGAGCCCGTTTAGCTATGCAGATAAAATTAAAACTCCAATCTTATTAGTACATGGTGAGATGGATGATAATACAGGAACCTACCCTATTAATAGTGAGCGTTTATTTGCCGCTATCAAAGGAAATGGTGGAACAGTTCGATTTGTTTATTTGCCATATGAAGCACATGGATATAGAGGTAAAGAAAATTTGTTACACCTTTTATGGGAGCAATATAGTTGGTTAGAGAAATACGTAAAAAAGTAGTTAGATTAATATTCGTAAATTGACAGAGCTAAAAAACAGCCAATGAAATTCTGGAAAATAAAAACTGCCTTATTTCTCAACTACTTTGTATTTGCTATTTTACTCAATAGCGTTGGCACTGTAATACTTCAATCGCAAAACAACTATAGTGTTTCACAGAGCGAAGCATCAATACTTGAAGCATTTAAAGACTTGAGTATTGCGTTGGTTTCTTTTTTGGTATCAGCCTATATTGCCAGAATAGGATACAAAACAGCCATGCTAATTGCGCTTGGTTTTATAGCAGCAATTTGTTTGGTAATGCCTAGTACGAGTAGTTTTATGGCAACCAAATTATTATTTGCAGCTGTTGGAAGTAGTTTTGCATTAATTAAAATGTCTGTTTATAGTACTATTGGATTGATTACCAATTCAGAAAAAGAACATATAAGCCTGATGAGTTTTCTGGAATCTTTTTTTATGGTAGGTATCTTAACTGGATATTTTATTTTTAGCTTTTTTGTAGATAATAATAACTTACAATCAAATGCATGGTTAAAAGTATATTATTTACTTGGCGCATTGGCTGCAATTGCATTTGTGTTATTACTTACTACTCCATTAGATGAAACCTCTGTAAAACCAGCAGAAGGATCTATGGCTACTGATTTTGTAGAAATGTTTAAATTATTGGGTAGCCCATTGGTGATTGTTTTTATTCTTTGTGCATTTTTTTATGTATTAATAGAACAAAGCATTATGAG
>JBKJQV010000270.1:0-4575 GCA_046593815.1 Sediminibacterium sp.
AATTAATTTAAACCAAAATGATGTGTTTACTGCGTTCGCATCTATTTTCGAGACTTTGAAAAAGGAAAACCACAATGCAATTAAAAAACCTACAATAAAATAAATATAAATCAAATAAGCAACCAGCATACAATATCAATTAATTAAAAAATAAGACATCAATACTGTGCAATAGCCCAGTACTTTTAGTTTGTATTCGCTTTAAGTTAAACCTAATATTATTAAATTTTTAATTTATACTGTTCTCTTTCTATATAACTCACTAAAATATTCAGTTATTGGGCTGTAATGTAGAAAATCGAAAAGGCGTCAAACTATTGTTGTAATGATTAGACCCCTATAGGGGAGAGCTAGGGATTAGCTACGCTGATCCTTTAAGGGGGGGCATAAAGAATTCAAAGCTGGATCTTCGATCCATTTTTTATCCCCTCAAGCTTATGCGAATAAATTCGCATCGCTTTCGTGCATAAAAAAACCCGCTATTGCGGGCTTTGAATTCTTTAGCGGAGAGCTAGGGATTCGAACCCCAGGACCTGTAACAGTCAACAGTTTTCAAGACTGCCGCAATCGACCACTCTGCCAGCTCTCCGCGGCAAAAGTAAGGGTTGATTTTTTTTTAGCCAAAACTTATTTATTTCAATCTAAACGGCCACTTTTATCACTATTTTTTTAATATTTCCATTACCTATCATAGGTGCATGTACATCTTCAGGAAAATATATCCCAAACTGACCAGTATGAAGCTGAAAATACATATCAGGTTGGTCTTGATAGAAAAGAACATCTTTTTCTGTGCTGTATTCTCCTTTTGGACTTGTACATGTATTTCTGGGCTTCCACCCAATTGATTCAATGCCTTTAATACAAATTTGGATATCAATATTATCATTATGGCATTCAAATGCAGCTATTGATTCTTCCTTTGAAACTAAATTAGCATCAATAATAATTGCTCTTATTCTTTCACCATCAATTTGAATTTCTCCTGGCGCTAATGTCGAAAGATCATTGGAGTTGATAAATTCAATTGCTTTAATAAATCGGGGATGAATACTTTTATATTTATCAATATTTGTTAAATCATCAATTATCATAAACGAACTATTTAATGGGTTGTCCTTTTTCTAATAATTCAATATTATCTGCAATTAATCTTTTCGTAGCAGCATCAGGTGCTTGAGCTAAAGCTAATTTCGCATGTTCTAAGGCTTTTGCGTTATTGCCGTTTGCAGCATATCCTCTCATCATTCCCCCATTGGTAGGCCATGCACCCTTATATTTATTGTAATTTTTTTCGAATACTACCATTGCTTCTTCTTTTTTTCCAGCGGCTAATAATCTTCTTCCATATTGATGCATTTCGTTAATTGTTGCGTTTTCTAATGCAGCAGATTGAATTGTTTTGGCTTCTTCTTTTTTACCTAATTTCTCTAGTAATTCAGACTTTATAGATAATGCATTAAAACTATTTACTCCACCAAGAGATGGCATTACAGCAGAATTGATCCAGTTTAGTGCTTGTGCGTAATTTATATCATTATCTAAACACCATTTTGCACCAGCTTCTAAACTAGGAGGATCAAATCCAATAGCTCCACTTAATTGTTCTTGAATATCAGCAAGTATTGTTTTTTTAAGATCTATACCAATAGTAAAAGGAATTCTCCAATTCTCCCACTCTAAAGCTAACTCAACTGTTTGTGCAGTTTGTTTAGAAAATTGATAAGTCAATAATTCTTTTGACGGTTGTTGATTTTTTTATTGTTTAGTTACAACCCTTAATACGTCTAAGTTTTTATCATAAAAATAGGCACCCCATTCTTTGGTATTTTTATTAAAGATTAATTCTACAGAATCTTTATATACAGCCATAAAAAATGCATACTGTCCAGCAGCCAATTTTTTGCCATTTACCATAACATCTGTACTAAAACTGATGGTTGTACATTCATCAGCACCAGCTCTCCATGGAGATGCTACATCAGATCCAAAACCTAAAACTGTAAATCCAAAGGGTACAATTGAAGTGCCCCATATTTTTCCTTCTCTACCTTTTACGCCAGGTGCATTGTACTGAACTGTAATCATGGTAGCTCCTAGTTTTCGAGCAACGGATGAAGTTAAATTAGTTGAACCAGGAATTCGCAATGCCTGACTATAAGTGGAAATAGCACTAATGCAAAGCATAGGTAATAATAGTAAAGCAATATTTTTTTTCATGATCTTAAATTTAATTAATTATCTCAGCTTTCAAATGCTGATAACATTAAAGCTATATCTAATTTATTCATTTGCATTACCGCTTGCATAACTTTTGATGCTTTTATAGGGTCGCTCATTAATTTACCAATTATGGATGGTATTACCTGCCATGATATTCCAAATTTGTCTTTTAGCCAACCACATCTACTTTCTTTACCACCATCGACTAATGCATTCCAATAAAAATCAATTTCTTCTTGCGTCTCACATTCAATCATCAATGAAAAAGCTTCATTAAATTCAAATTTATGAGGTGCAGAACTATCTAAAGCCATCATAGTATAGTTATCAATATTAAACTGAGCATGCTTTATATATCCCTCAGTATCACCCTCATTTGCTCCATAACGGTTGAAACCATTAATACTGCTATTTTTAAATATGCTTGTATAAAAGTTTACGGCCTCTTCTGCCCTTCCACAAACAGCACCCGTAAACATAAAGCAAGGTGAAATAGCTTGAGAAACATTTCCTTCGGCACCTAAATATATTTGCCATGATACCCCAAACTGATCTTGAATAAAACCATACCAATCACTCCATGGGTATTTATCTAAAGCCATCATTACCATTCCGTTTTGGGATAATGCATTCCAAACTCTGTTTATTTCTTCTTTGCTATCCGAGAAATAAAACAATGAAACAGATGGATTGATTTTGAACATTGGACCTCCATTCAATCCCATGAATTTTTGTTTGCCAATTGTAAAATTCACCACCATTGGGGTATCTATGGTAATGCTAGAATTATTAAATATACTGCAGTAAAAACTAGCAGCGGCTTTGGCATTGCCATCAAACCATAAACAAGGATAAATAGGTTGTTTCATTTCACCAATTTAATTCATTTTTTATATTGATTGCTGATTATTATTTCTCTGAGACTAACCATTTTATATTCGGCAGCATCTCCATCTGTTCTTAATATACAAGTGCCATTTCCTTGGGTAATTATTGTATTTGGATCTGTATACGCGCATCCAGAAATGGTTGATATTTGTGAAGGCCAATATCCTTTATCAATAGTTTCTCCAACTTTAATCCAAACACCTCCATTTAGTGGATTGCCATTTGATAATGTATCGATGTATAATTCTAATTTAACCTTGGTATTTTTATCAATATTATACACGATGTACTTCATGCCTATCCATTTATTTTCTGGCATCTTGTTTCCATTCCACAATTTTATTGTGTCATTTAAACCATCTGGCTTCAAAGTACCACTAGCCGGATGTTTGAGTTCTTTTTCAAAATCCCAATCTCCATCATGCCTAAATCTTGCATAATAGGTAGTTGCATCACAATCATTACCGCCATTTGTTGCATGTGCTAATGGACCACTTCTTACACCCACAACCATTCCTCCATAATCGGCTCCATTATTGCCTATTCGCCGATAGTATGCCGTAAACTCAGTATTTAAATAGAATTGCTTTTTAACTTTAGAAGAGTCTAATGAGTTAATATGGAAACGTGGACTACCACCTGCCATTTTCATTATCCCCATGCCATCAATTTCAAAACCTGTAGTGCTTCCACTATGATCTTCAGTATAATTAGTAGGATCATAATTATCCTTAGTGTATTTTATATTTCTCCTAATTCCGTTATTCCAATGTGCAGAATTCCATTCAATAGTGCCTTCTTTTGTAGGATAAAACTGGGTTATACCAAACTGATCTTTTATATTATTTTTCTGTGCAATGATGTTTAAAGTAAATAAAAAAATCAATATTAGTAAGAATGGTTTTCTCATTAGTTTGATTTTGTTTCTTCAATTTTTTCAACCGTAATTAAATCTATAATTTCTACATTAATGGGTAACGCACCAACTTGCACAATGGCTCTTTTGCCTCTGATCTCTTTTACTTCTCCCACCTGATAATTTTTCTTCAATTTTACCAATGATCCAACAACAATTGTTTGATTTAGTTCCTTATATTTTTTATCTACCTTCTTGGCTAATTTATTTACAACAATTGTTTCTTTCTGATTAAATAAAAGACTGTGCAAGCTTTTAATTACTTCATTTTTATCGGTCGATTTTTTCCAGTCTAGCACAATTTGTTTCAACTTGCGCTCCATATCTTTTAAATAAACCAATCTTTCCTCTGTTACTTGATTTTGATTTTTTAATAATTCAACCTGTTGCTTATGCTTTTCTTTATCCATCACCAATTCCATCTCTTTTTTTAGTTGATTGTTTTCTTTAACTAATTTGGCAAGGTTTTGTTTTTCTTGTTGTAACTGTTGTAAATCTTGTTCGGTGCTATTGAGCAACTTATCTAATTTAAAATGATCGTCTTCAAC
>JBKJQV010000302.1:0-3678 GCA_046593815.1 Sediminibacterium sp.
TGAGTGCTTTTATAATATGCAAGAAATATAAAATCATTGTTTATCAATTAAGGAAAATTAAAGTATACACTTTGATTCGCTTATAATAGTCTAAAATTAATATATTTAATTACTAAATTACTGGATATGATACTAACTAACGACACTAACAGCTCCTCAGATTGGTCGTTTATGTACAAAATTTTCTTTCGTTTCTTTTTTATCTATTTCTTATTACAGTTAGCCCCCTGGACTTGGCTTGATAACTTCATCCCGTCTTTTAGACATATAAATGATTATTTCTATCAATTTATGGAATGGCTTGTTAGTAAATTTAATTCCATTTTCTTTCACTTTAAGAAAACATCCATAGTTAATAATGGCAGCAGCGATTCTTCACTTAATTGGGAGGCAATGCTTACCTATCTCTCTCTAGCTTTGATGGGTTGTTTTCTCTGGAGCATCTTGGATCATTCCCAAAAGAATTATTCAAGAGCTAATTATTGGCTTCTTACTTTTTTACGATACTACTTGATCATCAATTGTTTTAGTTATGGAATTGATAAACTATATGCTTTGCAGATGCCTTACCCTAATCAAAGCCAGCTTGCCACTCCATTGGGCGATTTTTTGCCTATGCGTTTATCATGGATGTTTATAGGTTATTCTACACCCTACCAAATGTTCTCCGGTGTGATGGAAATTTCTGTTGGTTTATTATTGCTCAATAGGAAAACTATTACACTTGGTCTGTTTGTTGGCACTGCCGTATTTATGAATGTGATGATATTAAACCTTTGTTATGATATAGTAGTAAAATTATTTTCGATCCACTTGGTGATCTATTGTATCTACCTATTATTAAATGATTATGAACGTTTGCTTCAATTCTTTATATTCAATAGCACAGTAACTGGCAACACGATTTATCATTTTAGTTTCACCAAAAAATGGATGAATTATATAAGGGTTATTCTTAAACTCATTTTTATAATTTTGTTTGCAGTATTACCTTTCTATAGTACAAGAGATTATTATCGTTCCATTGCCAAAGAAATCGATACGAAACCTATACATGCAGGGCTCTATGATGTTACAATTTATGCAATAAACCGGGATACTATTCCTGCATTAGTCTCAGATACTTTACGTTGGAAAGACCTAGTATTTGAGAAAGGAGGTACAGGGAGTGTAGGTTCTACAGATACTTTATTCAGACAACGTTACAGGCGTGGTTATTTTAACTTTGTTCCTGATACGATTAACAAAACAATCCGTTTTAAAAAACTCCCAAGTGATACCAATTATATTTTTAACTTTCATTACGAACTTCCCGACAGCAACACAGTAAGACTTTGGGGCAAAAGGAAAAATGATTCATTATTTGTGGAATTAAAAAGAAGCGCTCGACATTTCCAGTTATCTGAAAAACAGTTTCATTGGATCAGCGAGGCAAATAGGTAATCAAAAATTTAAATGGAATAATAATATAGTTGAATTTAATATAGACATAGAACTATACTAAAAGAAATAGCATAATAATTCTTACAATTAATCACTCCTTATTTTATGATGTGCATGCAGGTGGTGGACTTCCATATTTTAATTTTTTTTAATTAGTCAATTTATGAAAATTTTCGATATTTGGATTTATGAAAATGGAAATCAGGATTGAATAAACATAATTTATTGAATTTGTATTTTATCGATGATATTTGATAAATATTTTTAAACCGTTTATACTTGAAAAAACACTTACCCATCCCCAGCTTTTTTTTATTCTTGATTGCTTTCGTCAGTTGCAGTCCAAGAATCCAGCACTCAGCAACAGTTAAAGGTCAAGGTTTTTCGGTAATGGAAGCCACTATCGCATCTGTTCAAAACGGGATCAAAGAAGGAAAATGCAGTTGCGCAGAAGTAGTAGCCGCTTATTTAAAAAGGATTAATACTTATGATCAGACAACCAAACTGAATTCAATTATTGTAACCAATCCTGAAGCATTGAACAAAGCAAAAATATTGGATAAGGAATGGAAGAAAACCCATCAAATGGGGTCAATGTTTTGCGTACCAGTGATTGTAAAAGATAATTTTAATACAGCTGGCCTACAAACCACTGCAGGTTCAATAGCAATGAAAGGTTTTGTGCCGGATAGAGATGCTACAATGGTTAGAAAAATGGTGAATGCTGGTGCAATTGTATTAGCAAAATCGAATATGGCAGAATGGGCATTCAGTCCAATGGTTTCTATCAGTTCTATTGCAGGCGAAACATTAAATCCATATAATTTAGCACATGTTCCAGCAGGATCTAGTGGCGGAACAGCTGCTGCTGTTGCAGCTGATTTTGGTTTGGTAGGTTTGGGAACCGATACTGGCAACTCAATTAGAGGTCCAGCATCACACAATTCATTGGTCGGGTTTAGAACAACAATGGGTTTAATCAGTAGGGAAGGCATTGCACCTTTATCACTTAGAAATGATGTGGCTGGTCCGATGACAAGAACTGTGGAAGATGCTACTAAAATGTTGGAGGTTTTAACTGGCTATGATGCAGGTGATACTTTAACAATGTATAGCCAAGGTAAAGTACCTGCGAATTATACTCAATTCCTAGATAAGAACGGTTTGAAAGGTGCACGTATTGGCGTTTTAAGAACATTGAGTGAAAAAAATGTAGACCCGCAAATCAAAGCCTTATTTGAAAAAGCGATTGTTGATTTGAAGCAACAGGGTGCGATCATAGTGGATAATCTGGAAATCGCAAATTTCGACACTTTGCGTAAGAACTTATCCTGCTCCGTATTTGAACATGATATCAATCAATACCTCAGTTCTTTCGGAGGTAAAGCTCCTATTCAAAACATTCGTGAAATTGTAACATCAGGCAAGTATGCACCTTATATAAAAGACCGCCTTGATTATTATTTAAAAAATTCTGTTGCCAACGGTACAACTACTTGCACCGATGCCTTTCATGATACTAAAAGAATTGCATTTCGTAAAGCTGTTGAGGCTGCAATGGATCAAAACAATGTTAGTGCGATTATTTATCCTACCTGGAACAATCCACCAGCTTTAGTAGGAGATTTTGCAGGTTATAAAGGAGATAATAGCCAGATCATTGCTCCAAATACAGGGCAGCCAGCATTTACTATTCCAATGGGTTTTACTTATGATAATTTACCTGCCGGTATACAGTTCTTAGGCAGAATGTTCGATGAACCTACGCTTATTAAATACACCTATTCATATGAGCAGGCTACTAAAAACCGTAAACCACCGGTATTATTCCCTGGTTTATAAGTTTTTTTAGAAGTTACTTTTGAAAGTAGAATTCTTACTCCTAAATAACAAGTTATTGCAGCAACATCGGTTAAAATTATTGTAGTATGATACTAGCGTTACTTTCTGATACAGAAAATCATTTGGGCTGATTATAGTGGGTAACAACAAAATTAGTGACGGAATAGTAACGGGTTTCGACTAAAGAAAATTATATCCATTCTGTTCCGTTATAAGTAGCTATAAACATATCTTGTATTTCATTTAAACTGAAATTACTTTGTCGGTTATATAACAAGTAACTGCTAATTTCATCATTAATATGATGGGAAAATGTTTGTTGACCGAATTTCTTAGGTATCATTTCACAATAAAGGCGGTAGCGTTGAGTTCGGCATAATGGTTCAATAGTTT
>JBKJQV010000012.1:0-6575 GCA_046593815.1 Sediminibacterium sp.
CTAAAAATGACTAATTATTTATTATTTTTAAATTGAAATGATTATATGAAAAAACTAATTGTATATTTTTTAATCATCATAGTTTTTGCAAGTTGTAATAATACAGAAGAAGCTTTAGATAATGCCTCAAATGCTATTGCAGCACCTAAAGCTATTTCATATGCTGTTGTTAAAATATATCCTCACGATACTACTTCTTATACACAAGGATTGTTTTTTCACAACAATAAAATGTATGAAGGAACTGGAATGGAAAAAGAAAGTAAGTTAATGATAAATGACTTGTCTTCTGGGAAAGCTGAAAAGAAAATAGCTTTGGCAGATTCTGTTTTTGGAGAAGGGATTACCTTGCTTAATAATAAAATTTATCAATTAACATGGAAGAATCATAAAGTATATGTTTATGATGTCATCACTTTAAAAAAAGAGAATGAATTTGAATGGCCTTTTGAAGGCTGGGGGATTACGCATAACGATTCATCTTTAATTATTAGTACTGGAGACAGTAATTTATACTTTGTTAATCCTGCAACTTTTAAAATAATAAGAACAGTCGGTGTATCTGATAACAATGGTTATATAGATAGCATTAATGAACTTGAGTTTGTAAATGGATTTATTTATGCCAATAAATACTTGACTGATATCATTTTAAAAATCAACCCTCTAACTGGTATTATTGAAGGCAAAGCAGACTTAACTAATTTAATTAAGGAATCTGGTGCTAGTTATGATCCAAGAACTATAGATGCAGGTTTTGTTTTAAATGGGATTGCTTATAACCAAGAAAAGAAAAGCTTTTATATAACTGGAAAGAGATGGCCGTTTATTGCTGAAGTAAAATTTAATTAATCATTCTTTGTAAAAATATAAATAACTGAACTGCATTTTCGTTTATTAAAAATTGCATCAAAGTTAGAAATAAGTCCATTCCAAAAGGCTTTGAATAAATTAGATTTTCCATTTTTATATTGCTCGCTTAACATAGAAACATAAAAGGAATCGAACCACATAGGATAAATAGATTTTAATGTAAACCCAAATTTCGTAGCTAAGCTTTCAATTGATTGTGGAGAGAAATGGTATAAATGCCGTGGAACATCATATGCTGCCCAATATTGCCCATAATGTTGAGCATCTTGTGAAGTATAATTAGGAACAGCTATAATTAATTGGCCTTGACTGGTGAGCAATTTTTTGAAATGCTTAAAGTATCCATTTAAATCATGTACATGTTCTAATACATGCCATAGTGTTATTACATTAAATGATGCCGATTCAAAGTGATCAATATTATCGGGTAATTGGAGATTTAATTGAAAGTTTTTTATAGCCTGTTCTCTTGCAATTGCATCTGGCTCTAACCCAACTACCTCCCATCCGTTTTTTTGCATTGTGTTAGAAAATGCACCAGTTCCAGCACCAATATCGAGTATACTACCTCTTGCTAATTTAGTTGAGCTTTTAATGAGCTTATACTTTTGCTTTAATGTATAAGTTCTAACTATATGGTATAATTTATTAATCAGTCCTTCTTTAGTATCACTATGAGATACATAGTTGTTAGACTGATAATATGGTGCAATATTATTTAAATTGGGTACATCTTGCGTAAAATGAAGTGAGCAATTAGTACAATTCCAAATTGTAAATGATTCTTTGCTTACAGTATAGTCTTCTACAGAAAATGTTGGTTGAATTGAAGAAGATAAACAAGCAGGACAAAATGAATGATGAATTAATACAGACATACGTTAAACGTAATAAAATAAGAGTGCCCCCACCCCAATCAATAATAAAATAAGTGCGTAAACCCACCAATTATCTGCTCTCTGTTCCTCAGTTTCTTGGCCCATTATTTCTTTAATATCATCTTCTTCTTGAGCAGTTAGTTCATGGTCTTGATCAAAATCTATTGTTGCTACTTTTTTGGCTATTGGATAGTTAGCTCCAATTTGAATTTGCGGCAATAACTCTTGAAGATTTTTTTCGGGAGAAAAAAGAATATATCCATTTTCTTCCTTTTTCAAACGTCCAATTCCTGGAATATTAGATCCTTGTGAAGTATTTAAAGTAGATTTTATTTTATATAAATAATCATGAAAGTTGCGAATTGCTACTACTTCATCTGTACCCATTTCTTGTGCTAAAAAATCAAAAAAGAACTTATCGGCTTTCGCGGCATCTTGTTTAAAAAGAATAATTGGAGAAGGCGCATACAGTAACCCGTTTACCGAGTCTAATTGAGCCCCACTTGATTCTATTATTAGGTTTCCTACATCGGGAATGCTTAATTTTTTATTTAGCACCAGATATTTATGCAGGTATTGGTTCATGCCTCTCGTTGTTTACTTAAACGAATATACAACTCCTGCCATTACATTAAACCCAAAAACTGGATATTGATTCCATCTTTGGTAAGTATTATTGAATAAATTATTCATTTGAAGCCAAATATTCAAGTTCTTTTTAACGCTAAACTCCCCGCCAATATTCAAATCTAACCCTGGAGAAAGTCTACTTATTGGTGTTGTAACTGTTTTATACTTGCTACCACCTAAATAGAATAAATCTGTTTTTATTTGAAGATCTTTCAAGGGTTTCCACAAAGTAGATGCTGTTATTTCAATAGGAATTAATCCCCAAGCTTCTGAATTAATAGAGGGAGTATTGTATTGAATAAAATTAGCAGAACCCAAAAATGAAAGGTTTTCCTGCAATGTATATCCAAATTCTCCGTGAAGTTTTAGTGCATTCAAACTAGGCTCATATAATGTTACAAATGATTTTCCGTCTATTGCATCATTTAAAAACAATGGCTGATTATCCATTTTAATGAACGATATCCTAGAACTATATGAAATATGGTTTCCTACTACTCCTTTAATTCCAAAAAACTGTTCTCTAGTTTTTGTATTTAAAATAGTTGAAAAATAACCCAACCAAGGATTATACGCAATTAACGACCTCCAACTATTTTTATTAAAATACCCAACCCATCCTACTTCAAGACTAATATTTGTTTTTTTAAGTTTGCTTTCAGCAGTTATGTCAGGTAACATTGTATATACACTATTATCCCAAGATGGACGCAATCCAATATTTAATTTAAAATCTGGTGTTGTAAAAACAACTGCTGGGTTAATTGAGTATAAGTTATTGGTGATATTTTTTGAAGGAGTTGTTTGTAAACTTACGTTTGCTATATCCGCATTAAAAACTAATTTAAACGAAAGTAATTTAGTTAATTCTTTTTCAATAGGAGCTTGTAAAATCAAGTTGTTTTCGAAACTACTATTGTTATCTGCAAACCGATAAAAACTCAATTGAGGATGAAAGCTAATACCCGCTTCATTTGTTAGCTTATTCTTTAATCCAACTTCAAAAGCAACTGTATTGTATGTTTGTTTTAATTGATCTTTTGAATAGTTTACTGTTGATGGTTTAAAACCATACTTATATTGTGTAACAGAATTAAAAAAAGCATGTGATGTCCATTCTAAATCAGAGGAACTATTTAAAATACTAAGAACGTCTAAATTAATTTTGCTGTATTGCTGAGCAAATATTGTAGATTTTGAACTTAAATAATCTGCTTGTATAGAAGTGATTGATTTTTTGCCATCTCCAAATGAAAACTTCCCTTCTCCGTAAAATGAATTCAAATTACCAGCACCAATTTTAATGCGTTGATGATTAACCCAACCTTTTACCGAATCGGAAGGAAGAGCCAATGGTTGAATTGCAATTGGCTGATACGAAAAGAATAAATTAAAGGAAGGCACTTTGTATGAAATTGGAACTTTTGTGCTATCGTTCATTTCAGTTGCAGCAGTAAAATTGATTTTTGCTGCATATTGTAATGATGGTTTAAATGCTGAAGTAATTACAACTGTTTTTGAAGAAGAAGTATCAGGAAGCACTTCATTCTTAATAACAGTAATTGGCTTTACATTATTCGAAACAGATGATTTTATATTTTTTTTACTTTTAGAATTGCTTGTTTTTTTCTTAGCTGGAGTTTTCTTTTTCTTAGTAGAAGTTTGCTTTTTTGTAGATTTAGAACGCTGCGTTGAAGCAGCTTTTTTTATTTTCTTTTTTTGAGCAATACAATCTCCTATTGTACAAGCAACAAACAGCGTTAGTAAAAATATTTTTATTGTTTTTTTCATTTCGATAATTACTTTGTGTCTATTGAATTTTATTTACTTTTTCTTTAGCTGCAATTACTTGAAGTAGTTTTTCACCTGCTTCCTTTTTTAGTTCTAGTATTGTTGCATTATCTACAATACTTTTGAAAGTTGCTTCAGCATTAAATAAATCGTTCTGTTTAAAATACACATCGCCGATTAATAGATAACTTTTAGTTACCCAATTATCATATGATCCATATTTTTTTATTACTTCAAATCCAGCTTTTTCTGCTTCACTTAATTTATTGCTTTGCAAGTAAATTTGTGCAATTTGATATTGCGACTCAGCTGTAATTTCAGATATTCCTCTATTTAAAAGTATTTTATATCCTAAGAGTGCCTGATCATTTCGACCACTTAATTGGTCGTTTTTAGCAACCACAAACTCGCCCATTAATTGGTCATCTGCAGCAATCCCCTTCTGTAGTAATAACTCAATTGCATTAGGAGCCGCGTCTGTATATTGTTGCAATTTAAATTGACAACGCAATAATCCTCTCATTGCTTCTAAACGGTTTTCTTGTTGATTAGCAATTCGTTTTAATAAAGCATAATACTTAGCTGCTTCTAAAAAATTCTTTAAATTAAAGAAATAAATTCTTGCAGATTGCAAAATGCTTCTCTCCGCATATTTATTAGGTGCTAAGTCAGCAACTTTATTGTAAAATGGAAGTGCATTAGAATAATCTTTTTGATCAATATTAATTTCTGCTAAAAAATAATTTGCCTCTATTTTATACTTTCCTTGTGGGAATTTCAATATGTATTCTGCAAATCCAGATTGTGCTCCTAAATTATCTTTGGCTTCGTAACGAATCATTGCAGATTTATAAGTTACAGAATCCGCTTCATTTGCATTGAGTTTCTTACCATTTGTTTCCATGAAACTTATATACTCACTAGGCTTTTGTTGCTCAATAAATATATTTCGTATATAGTCTACAGAAGCATCAGATTCTACACTATTTGGGTAGTTGGTTACTAATAATTTAAACTGATCTAATGAAGCATCATTTTTATCCAAATTAAATAAAGCAATACCTAACTTTAAATAGGCTTGAGGTCTTAATGAAATTGCTTTATCATTATTTACAACATTATGCAGAGGAGCTAAAGATTTTTCAAATGCTTCTTCTGCCAAATAAGTATTGGCAATTTCTAATTGTGCATTTGACAGAATTGCTGAATTTGGGTATTGTTGTTCTAGTATACCCAATAACTGCAACTTATCATTCTGTTTATTCATTGCACCTGCTATAATTGCTTTTTGAAATAATGCATAATCAGCAGATTGCCATTTATTTTGAATTATTTCATTGTATACAGATAAGGCTTGCTTGTAATCCTTCGCCATAAAAAAGCAATCACCAATTCGCAAAAAGGCATCTTTTTGAATATCAGAAATTGATGAATTTGCTGTTTTATAAACTAATTCAAACTGATCTTTAGCTGATTTGTAATTTTCATTTTTTAAATAACAATAAGCTAAATTATACCTAGCATTGGCAGAATTTACTTCTTCGTTCTTTAATGGATTCTTTAAATAATTTTGTAAAAAAATAATAGCTTCATCCGTTTTACTATTCCGATAATTTAATTCGCCTTTCCAGAAATTTACTAATGGCATTTGCCTTTCATTGTGTTTTGCTGCCGCAATTTTATCAAGCATTAGTTCGGCAGCAATATTTTGCTGATCATTCATTAACTCAACAGATCTTCCATATAATATTCTAGGATATATTTTTTCCGCTTCTTCCGATTTACTTTGTAATTGATCATAAATAGCTAAAGCGTCTTTATAATTACTTGTATTAGCAAGTGAACTAATCAGCAAAATTCTAGCTTCAGCAATGTACTTTGAGTTTACGTAATTAGCAATAAACAATTTAAAATCATTAGCAGCTATTCCATAATAGCTAAGATCATAAGAGAGTTTTGCATAATGATAAAAAGAAACTTCTTTTTGAGTTAAATTACTATTATTGGTTGCACAAAATTGAAAAGCATTCCTTGCATTGGAAAGTTCATTTACTTTAAGGTATGCATCAGCCAATAAATACATACTGTTCTGAGCTAAGGAATCTGAAGCACCTCCCAATTGCTTAAGACCAACGATTGCTTTGTTCCAGTTTTTAGCTTCATAATAACAGTATGACAATTCATATAAATCTTCTCTCCTAACTTTTTCATTTCCGGCAACATATTTTTCTAAATACGGCAAAGCATGATTAAATTGTTTTTTTTCGAACAAAATGTGACCAATCAATTGATGTAATTGAAGATCATAATACTGTTTAGATTCTTGAAGAGTTTTTTCGCCATATGAAAGCGCCTTATCAATTTCTCCATTAAAATAATACAACTCAGCTAAATAAAAAGGAA
>JBKJQV010000264.1:0-3622 GCA_046593815.1 Sediminibacterium sp.
TAACTATCGAGTATTTAGGAAGGACTGAAATTAGCATTCCTCAGTCGATTGAACTTCGGCCTAGCTCAGCTGCCAGATGATTTAACTCAAGTATTACAAATAACATTGGCAATGGCACTTATTTTTCGTAAAGTACTATGTTAAGAAGCGGAATAGAACTTAGTTGTTTATCTGAAGTAATTAAGGGGATATCCATTGTTATGGAAGTTGCTACTATAATACAGTCTGGAAGTTTTAAGTTTGTAGATTTTCGAATTTCAATCGTATTTTTTTTTATTTCTTCTGAAATATTTTCAATTTTAAGTTCATCCAGAAATGATGTAATTGTCTTAAATTCTTTTTGGGTTATTTGCTTAAATGATTAGAGTTCTAATTCAGAGATTATCGATAAGTAAAGTTCTTTTCCATTTAGAAAAGAAGCCAATGTTTCATCTCCTGCTAAAACATATAATACAGTGTTGGTATCTAGTAATAATTTATTGCCATTCATTTCTAAAACTCTTTTGTATCGTTAAAGCATCTTCATTAAGCTTTATAGTTCCACAATACTTCATCACGTCAACACCATTTTTAGCTTTGAGCTTTTTCTCAATGGTCTCAATTTGTTTTTTTGATACACCTTTTTTTAAGACTAAAACCATTTGTAAAGCTAGTTACAATATTGAATCAGACAAATTTGAGATAACAACAACAGCAATCACATATCAATTCCTTAACATAGGCTTAATAATTCCATAACATTGGGCGTCTACTTTCGCAGCAACAAAATATAACGCTGTGAAATCGATATTTTCTGTAATTGCCTTTCTCTTATTATCTCTTGCTTCATTTGCTCAAAAAGGAAAGATTTTCGGAAAGGTGATCAATAACAAAAATGAAGGATTATCTGGAGTTACCATAAAAATTACAGGTGGCGCTACAGGATTTACTAAAACTGATATAGAAGGTAGGTTTACTTTGAATGTTGAAACTGGAAAGAAATACAGTATTATTCTTTCTTATGTTGGCTACAAAGAAAAAACAATCGATGATATAAGTATAACTAAAATTGGTGAAGAAAACTTTCTTGAATTTATTTTACAAGAAGCAGGTAAAGCTTTAGATGATGTTACAGTTAAATCAACTGCTAATAGAGGAAGTGCTAAAGGAGAAACAATAAATGCGTTAATTGCTTTCCAAAAAAATACCAATACCGTTGCTTCGGTAATTTCTGCAGAAGCTATCAGACGCTCTCCAGATAAAAATACTGGGGAAGTTTTAAAACGTGTGCCTGGATTATCAATAATTGACGGAAAATACCTAGTAGTTCGTGGTTTAGCAGATCGATACAATCAAGCAATGTTAAACGGCGTTTTGATGGGAAGTACAGAGCCTGATAGAAAAACTTTTTCTTTTGACATTTTCCCATCATCTATTATAGATAATATTATTATTAATAAAGCCTTTATTCCAGAGATGTCAGGCGAGTGGGCAGGCGGTTTAGTACAGATCAACACTAATGATGTACCGAATAAAAATTTCTTTGACATTAGTGTAGGAACAGGATTTAATACCCAAACCGTTAATAAAGATTTTTATACTTACCGCGGTGGTAATTTAGATAAGTTTGGTTTTGATGATGGCATTAGAGGACTACCTAATGGGTTTCCTACAAAATCTAATTTTAACAATTTAGATCAGTCTGAAAAAACTATTTACGGAAAACAATTTCAAAATATTTGGGCAGTTGACAAATCGTCCAACAATTCATTGAGTTTAGTTAGTAAAAGCTTTAAGATGTCTGGTGGTTTTAGTTCTACATTGGGAAAGAAAAACAAGTTGGCTGCTGTATTTGCTTTGAATTATAATATCTCACCAAAGCATTCAGAATTTGAAAACAAGATATTCTCAATCTCTGGAAATATTGCTAGCACCAACTTTGACTATTTTAACAACAAATATTCTAATGATGTATTAATGGGTGCAATGGCTAATTTTACTTTACAGTTGGGGAGCTATAGTAAAATAACCATTAAAAATATTTTAAATGTAAACACTTCGGATTATACTACAATAAGAACGGGTAAAGATTTTGAAAGTAACTCTCTTGTTGGTGATAATATACGAGCAACAGAATTGGCATTTAAAGCCAATACTTTTTTCAACACCCAAATTTCTGGTGATCACTCATTACCAAAGTATAAAGCAAAATTGCATTGGTTTGGAAGTTTTCAAATATTGGATCAGTACATTCCAGATCAACGAAGAATTCAATACAATCAGGATGATCCAACTAATCTTTCGTCTCCTTACTCATTGCTTGTAAGTGCTTCTAAATCTTCACAACGAAGTGGTAGCCGTTATTATGGATCATTAAGTGATTACAATTACACTGCCGGTGGTGATCTTAATAAAAACTTTATTATCAATGGAAATATCCAATCAGTTAAAGCTGGTTATTTCTTTCAGGTAAAAGATCGTTTATTTGATTCTCGTCCATTTGCTATTTATTTACCAATAGACAATGCTACATTAAAACATTTACCACAAGATCAAATTTTTGATCCAACTAATTTTGGGAATGGAATCGATAATAAGTTTGCCTTTAATGAAATTTATGATATCCGTTACAGGTATTTAGCCAACTCTATTTTAAATGCAGGATTTATTCAGTTTGACAATCAATTGGATAAAAATAAATTGAGAATTGTTTGGGGATTAAGAGTAGAAGATTATGATCAATTAGTAGGTAGTACAAACCCTAAAGATTCTCGATTTGTACATATTCAAAAAACGGATTTCTTACCTGGATTAAACTTAACTTATAAAGTAAGCAACAAAACCAATATTCGGTTATCAGGATCACAAACGGTAATTCGACCAGAGTTTAGAGAGTTGAGTTCATTTTCATTCTTCGATTTCGATTTAGGTGCAACTGTTACTGGTAATCCAAATTTAGAACGCACCAAAGTAAGCAATGCCGATTTGCGTTATGAAATTTATCCAAGAGCTGGAGAGTTGTTTACAGTAGGTGTTTTTTACAAGTATTTTAAATTTCCTTCAGAATTGTATTTTAACCAAACTGGAGCAGGTAGCTCTGGCACTTTCAACTATGTTTCACCTGATAATGCCAACAGTTATGGTGCGGAATTCGAGTTTCGTAAAAAATTAGATTTTAATACCGCTTTGCAAAATTTCACTTTTCAAGGAAACCTTGCATACATATATAATCGCGTGTCCGATTTAAATCGCCCTATGCAAGGTCAAAGCCCTTATTTAGTGAATTTAGGTTTGCAGTATGATGTAGAAAAAATTGGACTTACAACTACTTTATTGTTCAATCAAATTGGTAGAAGAATTTATTATGTAGGTGGAAGTGATATTCCTCCTGTTTGGGAAGCACCACGTTCTTTGATTGATTTTCAAATAGCTAAAAAAGTATTGAAAAGTAAAGGAGAAATTAAATTAAATATTTCCGATTTATTAAATCAGGAAGCTAATTTCTATCATGACATTAATGATAATGGCAAATACGATAAAGCCTCAGATGCGTTGGCTATTAAAAGAAAGTACGGTACAAACATTAGTATCTCGTTTGGTTATAAAATAAAATAAAAAATACACATCAAACTTTTTAAACATC
>JBKJQV010000333.1:0-2781 GCA_046593815.1 Sediminibacterium sp.
TCTTCCTGATACAAAAATTTCACTCCCTGCCCTTACAGAAAAAGACTTAGCAGATCTCGAGTTTATTATTGAACAGAAATGCGATTGGGTAGCTTTAAGTTTTGTACGAAGTGTAAAAGATATTGTTATACTTAGAAGTAAACTTGATGAAAAAAATAGTAAGACTAAAATCATAGCTAAAATTGAGAAACCTGAAGCACTTGTAAATATCAGGGATATTATTCTTGAAAGCGATGGCATAATGGTAGCAAGAGGAGATTTGGGAGTTGAATTGCCTGTTGAGCAAATTCCAATGATACAAAAAGAATTAATCCGCAAATGTATTCATAGAGCCAAACCAGTAATTGTTGCTACACAAATGATGGAAAGCATGATGGAAAGAGTTAAGCCCAATAGAAGTGAAATTACTGATGTAGCAAATGCTGTATTGGAAGGTGCAGATGCTGTAATGTTAAGTGGAGAAACTGCTGCTGGAAATCATCCGAAGTTAGTTGTTGAAACAATGAGAAAAATTATTATTGAAGTAGAGAAGAAAGAGTATCGATACAATCGTTCTGAAGATTTAAAACCTCAACATCACTCTCCTTCGTTTCATAGTGATGCAATATGTTACAATGCATGTAAAATGTCGGAAGATGTAGAAGCAAGCGCTCTAATTGGTATGACCCAGAGTGGTTATACTGCATTTATGCTAAGTAGTTATAGACCTTCATCTCCATTATACATTTTTACTAAAGAAAAAACTTTGGTTAATCAATTAAGTTTAAGTTGGGGCGTGAGAGCGTTTAACTATGCTGAAGAAGAAAGCTTAGATGAAATTGTTCAAGATCAAATTGATATACTTAAAGAAAGAGGATTTGTTAATACAGGTGATTTTGTTGTAAGTACTGGAAGCACTCCAATTATTCAACATTTACCTACCAATTTGATTAAACTTACCAAAGTAAATTAAATACTACTTATTTAAACATGTAAAAAAGATTCTCTATTCGGAGAATCTTTTTTAATTTCAGGCATTACTCAAAATTGAATATATTGCTTGATATGAAAAACAAATTATTATTGTTATTACTCATTACCTCAATTAATATGAGTGCTCAGGAAATTTCTATTATTCCTCAACCATCAACACTAAAGGTTAACAAAGGAGCATTTTTAATTACTCCAAAATCAACTATTAGACTTTGGGGTTCAGGTTTAGAAAAGAATGCTCAATTTTTACACGACTATATTCAAAAAATTTATGGACTTTCTTTAAAAATTGAAAAAGGAAATAAAAAGACCGTAAAAGGCGATATAATTTTGAATTATGAAAAGTTACAAAGTCAAATAGTAGGATCTTATATAATGGAAATTACTGGTGAAAAAATTTATATCGCCGGTAATAATGGTTTAGGTGTTTTCTATGGCCTACAAACTTTGTTTCAATTACTTCCTACTACTTCATCTTCCGCTTTATTAGTTCCTCAGCTGAATATTGAAGATCAACCACGTTTTACTTATAGAGGAATGCATTTAGATGTGGCTCGACATTTTTTTTCTGTTGACTTTGTAAAAAAATACATCGATTTTATAGCCATGCATAAGATGAATACTTTTCATTGGCATTTAACGGAAGACCAAGGCTGGAGAATTGAAATAAAAAAATATCCAAAACTTACTACTATTGGTGCTTCAAGAAATGGAACAACAATAGGAAGATATCCAGGAACCGGAAATACAAATACTAGCTATGCTGGCTACTATACTCAAGAACAAATAAAAGAAGTAGTTAAATATGCTGCTGCCCGTTATGTAGAAATAATTCCAGAAATTGAATTACCTGGCCATTCTTCAGCAGCAATTGCAGCATATCCAGAGCTTAGCTGCTTTCCTGGAGAATCAACTAAACATCCTGCAAAAACTACATGGAGCGGTTCTACCGAGGGGAAACAAGTGCAACAAACATGGGGAGTTTTTGAAGACGTTTATTGTCCTAGTGAAACCACTTTTAATTTTCTAGAAAATGTTTTTAAAGAAGTAATCGAATTGTTTCCATCTAGATATATACATATTGGTGGAGATGAATGCCCTAAAGAATCTTGGAAAAGATCAGCTTTTTGTCAACAATTAATTAAAGACAAAAACTTAAAAGATGAGCATGGTTTACAGAGCTATTTTATTCAACGAATTGAAAAATATTTAAATAGCAAAGGCAAACAAATTATAGGATGGGATGAAATTTTAGAAGGTGGTCTTGCACCAAATGCAACTGTGATGAGTTGGCGTGGAGAAAAAGGTGGCATTGAAGCTGCAAAACAAAAACACAATGTAATTATGACACCGGGCGAATGGGTATATTTTGATCATGCTCAAAATAAAAAAGAAGATTCTGTTACTATTGGTGGTTTTACAGATTTGCAAAAAGTATATGGGTATGAACCAATTCCAAAAGGATTATCTGTTGAGGAAGAGAAGTTTGTATTGGGTGCACAAGCTAATTTATGGACAGAATACATTAACAATATAAGTAAAGCAGAATATATGCTGTTTCCAAGAATGAGTGCTTTAAGTGAAGTTTTATGGAGTAGTAAAGAGAATAGAAACTGGAAAGACTTTGAAAATAGAATGCAAAAACAATATAAAAGGTTTGATATGATGGGGGTTAATTATAACAAACCCGCAAAATAAGTGCGTTTATTTGCGTTTTTTTACAGCTTTGGTGTTGTTTTAAGCGAATATGGACTTAATTTAGCTTTACATTAAACAAGCAATTTATGGTAGATTCATTCGAAAAGATCG
>JBKJQV010000236.1:0-7693 GCA_046593815.1 Sediminibacterium sp.
TCGGATTAAAGTAACACCGCCGTAAATACATGGTGCTATATTATCAGCATGTTTTACACCAGATGCTAATTTTTCTCCATTCATAGCCAATCGATTAATCAATGATCGGTTTTCAAAAGAAAATTTAGTTCGCTTTGCTATGAATGGAGAAAAATTAGCATCTGGCGTAAAACATGCTGATAATATAGCACCATGTATTTACGGCGGTGTTACTTTAATCCGATCAATATTTCCTTTAGATATTATTCAATTAAACACACCACCTTTATTTGTAACTATTGTACATCCACAAATAGAAGTACGTACATCAGATGCACGAAGTATTTTAAAGCAACAAATTCAACTAAAAGATGCTATTAAGCAATGGGGAAATATTGCTGGCTTGGTTGCAGGTTTACAAAAAGAAGATTATGATTTAATTGGTCGCTCTTTAGAAGATGTTTTGATAGAACCTGTAAGAAGTATTTTAATTCCAGGCTTTGATTTGGTAAAGCAAAAATGTAAAGAAGCAGGTGCATTGGGTGGAGGAATTTCTGGTTCTGGTCCTTCAATATTTATGTTGAGCAGAGATTTAGAAACCGCAAAAAAAGTAGAAGAGGCAATGCGCCAAGTATTTAGTGCAATTTCACTCGATCATTATACTTATGTTACCACAATTAATAATGAAGGCGTAACATTTGTGAATTAAGTTATTAAAATATAGTTGATAGAAATGAATTACTATAGTCTCAATAAAAAAGCACCTAATGTAAGTTTTAAAGAAGCTACCATTCTTGGGCAAGCTCCAGATAAGGGATTGTATTTTCCTATGGTCATACCAAAAATTGATAAAGCGCTCATTGAGAACATTGGTAATATAAAAAAAGAAGAGCTTGCTTTTAAAATTATGCTTCCCTACGTTGGAAATACTATTGCTGAGGAAGCATTGTTTGAAATTGTAAATGAAACTATTAATTTTAATTTTCCTTTGGTGCAAATTAATAGCCAAATCTCTTCACTAGAATTGTTTCACGGCCCAACATTGGCGTTTAAAGATATTGGTGCAAGATTCATGAGCAGATGTTTAGGATATTTTTCAAAAGATCAAACTAATAAAATAACTGTATTGGTAGCTACTTCTGGAGATACAGGAGGCGCTGTTGCCAATGGATTTTTAGGAGTAGTAGGGGTGGATGTGGTTATACTTTATCCATCCGGAAAAGTAAGCCCAGTGCAGGAATTGCAATTAACTACCTGCGGTCAAAATATCACTGCCTTAGAAGTAAATGGTAGTTTTGATGATTGTCAGGGAATTGTTAAAGAAGCATTTATGGACGCTGACTTGAATGTAGTTATGCAATTAACATCTGCTAATTCAATTAATGTAGCACGTTGGTTGCCCCAGCAATTATATTATTTCTTTGCTTATCAGCAATGGTTAGATAAAGATCATCCTCCAGTAATAGCAGTGCCTAGCGGTAATTTTGGAAATATTTGTGCAGGAGTTTTGGCTTTTGTGAGCGGACTACCAGTAGAACACTTTATTGCAGCTTGCAATGTAAATGATGCAGTTCCAGCATTTTTACGATCGGGTAATTATATTCCTAAACAATCAATTCCTACCGTTTCAAATGCTATGGATGTTGGTAATCCTAGCAATTTTATTCGTGTAATGGAGTTGTTCAATAATAATATTGAGCAGGTAAGTAATGTTATTTCGGGATATACTATTTCAGATGAAAAAACCAAACAAACTATTAGTAATGTTTATCAGCAATACAATTATATATTAGATCCGCATGGTGCAGTTGCGTATAATGCAATGGATCAATATTTACAATTGCATCCTAATCAAAAAGGATTTATACTTGAAACGGCTCACCCAGTTAAATTTCCTGAAACTGTGGAAGCCGCAATAGGAAATGAAGTAGAAGTTCCAGAGTCGGCAAAAGCTTTATTTGGAAAGGAAAAGAAAAGTATACCACTTAAAGCAGATTTCAAATCATTAAAAGAATATTTATTAGGTTGAACATTTTAGTGTTTAGTTTTATATATGCGAACTAAAAGAAATCTACTCTTCTTTTTTCTACTACTTCAAATACAGTTATTTGCTTTTCAACAATTACCAGTTCAAAATATAAAAGGAACTATTACCGATAAGTCTATTAAAACAATTTTAGTAGGAGCATCTATCGAATTAATTGGAGCGATTACTAAAACAGCCATTGCAGATGCTGCTGGTAATTTTATATTAGGAAAAATTCCTGTTGGTAGGCATGCTTTGCGAATTACTTATATAGGCTATAAAACTATCACTTTAAATAATGTATTAGTAGAGTCAGGAAAAGAAATGGTATTGCAAATTGAAATGGAGGAAGACGTTTTAGTTAATAGAGAAGTGGTGGTTCATAGTAGAGCTAATAAAACAAAACCTATTAATGAAATGGCTGTGGTAAGTGCTCGTATGTTTAGTGTAGAAGAAACTCGCCGATATGCAGCTGGATTAAATGATCCTTCAAGAATTGCTACAGCCTTTGCTGGTGTTGTATCTCAGGGTGATGCCAATAATTTAATCATTAGAGGAAATGCGCCCAATGGATTATTGTGGCGGATGGAAGGAATTGATATTCCTAATCCGAACCATTTTGCTAAAGTGGGTACTTCTGGTGGAGGTATTTCTATTTTAAGTGCGCAGTTATTGGCTAACTCCGATTTTATGACCAGTGCTTTTCCTGCAGAATACGGCAATGCATTATCTGGAGTATTCGATATTAAATTAAGAAAAGGTAATAATGCCAAGCGCGAAAATACCTTTTCTGTTAGTACTATTGGAATTGATGCTGCAACTGAAGGATTTTTTAAAAAAGGGTATGGTGGTTCTTATTTAATAAATTACAGATATGGTTTTTTAACGTTGATGCAAAAGTTAGGATTGAATATTGGTGATGCAGCTACATCATTTCAAGATTTATCTTTTAATATCCATCTCCCAACAAAAAAACTAGGCACTATTTCATTTTTTGGATTCGGAGGCCTAAGTGAACAAAAAGCTGATGCCGAAAGAGATTCGTTAATATGGACCAACAACTCATCTAAGCGAAGCGGTAGATTGGATGCAAGCAAAACCGGAATGGTAGGCATTGCTCATACTATTTTAATTGGGAAGAAAACTTTATTAAAAACAATTTATAGTATTAATGGATACCAATACAATCAAGAAAATAATAAATTAGATAAATTCAATGGTCCATTAATTATTACACGCAATAATCAATTTAATGAAGTAAATGGAATTTTATCATTTGTGGTAACGCATAAATTTAATAGCAGACATTTATTAAAAATTGGTGCTTACTCAAGTGCAAAGGGATTTGATTTATCGCAAAGAGAAATAGTAAATAATGCTTTAAGAGATAAGGTAAGATCTGATGGTGATACGAGACTTACTAATTACTTTGCTCAATGGAAATTTAACCCTACTAATCAGTTTAGTTTATTAGCTGGTATACATGGGCAACATTTTGCATTAAATAATTCTTCTGTTGTTGAACCTAGGTTAGGCATAAAATTGAATGTAAGAAATAATCAATTTATATCGATGGGAGTTGGTCTGCATTCTCAAATACAACCACTTGGTAATTATTTTGCAAGAATTAAAGTAGGTACAGATTCACTTCAGCCAAATAAAGAATTAGGATTTAGCAGAGCAGCTCATTATGTTATAGGATATGCAATTCAATTTGCTCCAAATTGGAATTTCAAAACCGAATTATATTATCAATGGTTATTTAATATTCCAGTTTCTGCTTTGGCTAAAACAAGTTTTAGTTTAATTAATCAGGATGATGATTATGCAATTGAAGCATTGAATAATAAAGGGAATGGAAAAAATTATGGACTAGAACTAACATTAGAAAGGTTTTGGAATGATCAGTTTTATTTGCTTAGCTCATTAAGTTTATATCAGTCTACTTATTTACCCTCAGATAAAATATGGAGAAACACTAGGTTTAATTCAAATGCTACTTTCACTTTTTTAATGGGAAAGGAATGGAAATTAAAAAGCAAAAGAGCTTCCACTTTTAGTGCTGATATTAAATCAGTTTATGCTGGCGGAGTTCGTGTAACGCCTATTGATTTACAAAAATCTATTGCTCAAAAAACTACAGTTTTAGATAATACCAGAATTTATGAAGATAAATTGAATACAATTTTTCGGTTAGATATTCAAACTGAATGGAAAGTGCAGTATGGCAAAAAAACGGGTAGTTTAATATTGGGTGTTCAAAATCTAACCAATCAAAAAAATCAGGTTAATCAATCTTTCGACCCTATAACTAAACAAATTAAATATAGTTATCTACTGGGGTTGATTCCAGTTATTGGTTATAAAGTTGATTTTTAAACAAAAAGCCTACTTTTATGTTCTAGAAAATAAAAATATTATGAAACCTTTACAAATTGCTAAACCTTTTCTGGCCATAGCTCTCTTCTGTTTATCTTTTACAGCCTGCAAAAAAGATTCCGTTACAGTTACTCCTCCTACACTCCTTAAACACTTTGATGTTGTTCTTAACGCCAAATTCGAAGTTCCCGTTGCCCCTGCTGGAAGAACAGAAACGGGCACAGCTAGCCTTGATATTTATAGCGATTCTACTTTAAAATACACTGTTACGGTAACTGGCCTTGCAACCAGCGATGCGCTAACTGCAGCTCATATTCATGTGGGTGATGCAATTACAAGTGGATCGGTTATTCTTGGGTTTAATCCAACTTTTACTAATGGAGTAGCAACTGCAACTATAAATTTAAGAAAATCGCTTGCTGATTCTATTATAAATGCCACAACTGATTTTTATGTAAATGTACATAGTACGCAAGTTGGTGGTGGATTAGTTCGTGGTCAAATAGACAATCCTGTAATTTTTGCTACGGATGTAGCCATGTCAGGAACAAATGAAGTTCCGGCAGTAACTACTACAGCAACTGGAATTGCTATTTTGAGGATGACAGCAGATAAGACCTTATTAGCTAAAGTAACCATTTCAAATTTAGAAGCTGGTGATGTACTTTCAGCAGCTCATATACATACTGGAGCTACAGGAACCAATGGAAGTGTGATTGTAGGTTTGATTAGTGGTTCAGCTAATTTTGGTTTACCATTAAAAATCACTGGCATTAGCGATGCAAATATTGCTTTGATCCAAACAGGTCAGGTATATGTGAATGCACACTCTACAAGATATGGTGGAGGAATTGTTAGAGGGCAAATCAGGTAGTTTAGTTTATCTGTTCAAAATATAAATGGATTGAAATCTTACTTTAATTAGATTTCAATCCATTTTTTTATTGCGTTGTATTCCAATTTTGTCCGAATACACGTTGTAAAGAGGCAGATGTTCTAGCTTGCTTAGTGGTACGTATTGCAATTTCCTGCTGTTCAATTTTCTTAAACATTTCGTTGGTTATAATTACAGATAAAATATTTTCCAAATTAAGGTTAAGCCCAGCCTTATTACCCAATAATATTTTAGCAGGGCGCACCAACTTGTCCCATTCGTCTGCCACTTTGTATTCATTTAATGCATTACGCATAATAGGTTTTATTGTACCACGTAAAGAATCTCCCACCGTACGACGTAAATAATCTGTAGCGGCCGTACCTCCATTTTTTACAATACCAATGGCATCCCGTATAGACATTTGTTTAATGCCACTCGCAAAAATAGGGCCAGCGCGTACAACCGCATCTGTTGCTGCATTGTCGAGGGTTACAGAAAATCGATTAAACTCTTTAGCAAGGCCTAGCCTATCGAGAACTCGTATTACTTCCTGTGCATCCTGAGATAAAACAGCATTTAATAATACATCCTTGCCAAAGGATCCTTTTTGCCCCAAAGTGTTTGAACCAAAATTACTACCAATGGTTAAAGCTTCTTTAATGGCATATACTGCATCAATCTCGGACAAATATCCGCCAAGGCTTTTTAAGGTATTGCAACTGATTAATCCCAATACACTTATCAATAAAAGAGAAGTAATTATTTTTTTCATTTTTGTTTAATTCAAATGTGTAAGACTATAAATATGATATCAAGAAATAATAATACCAAAAATATGCCAAACTCGATCCGCCTTATATTATTGTAGTGAATGATGTAATTATTTACAAAACTTATGTAACTATGGAGATACCCTTATATAAAATTTATTTACTTTCATATTATTATTTTCATCACTTAATTAATGTTATATGAGAAAAGCTTTAGTATTATACCTAACGGTCTTCTGTTTAATTGCTGTAACTAGTTTAAATGCACAGAAACCAGTTAATGTAACTGGCACTTGGAATATAATTGTAGAAAGTCCGCTGGGCAACGGTACGCCTGTTATTGAATTAAAACATATATCAGATACTACTTTTACCGGCACCTATCGTGGCCAGTTAGGTGAAACGGATTTAAAAGGTACTATTAAAGGAAATAAATTTTATTTTTCATTCGATGCTAGCGGTAACCAGATAGAATATGAAGGTGTTGTTGACGGAGATTCTATGAAAGGAAAATTAAAACTTGGAAATATGGGAGAAGGAACTTTTACAGGATTAAGAAAAAAATAAGGCATACCCCTATTTAATTGATCAAGCATTAGTGGAAAAATTGGAAAGCTAGTATTCATTCCGGGTTTTTTAGGCAGCAACTCTTTGTAAAATAACTTTACAAGGAATAGAAGAAGTAACCTTAACTAAATGATTTTTGTGAAGTGGAATTGTAAAATAATCGCCAGGTACAAGTTGGTTTACTTGATCTTCAACTATAATATCACAGGTGCCTTCAACAATTAAAAATCTTTCGTATTCATTATCATGCACTTCATGTGGAGCATAATCTTTTAACCATACAATGGCCGTAATTGCTTCCTGAGTGTAACCGATAATTTTTGCATAAACACTATTTGTATCCGCTGGTACCATATCACTCCTATTTAACCAACTATTAAAATGGTTTATTTTTGAATTTTCATTTAGTAAAGGTGGAACTGAAACAGGTTCCCCATTTTTCAGTCTTTCTGTATAATCAATAGTAGCTAGTAAAAAAGGTTTTATAATTGGGTTAGGTTCTATAGAATTTGCTATGGCATAACTTTCAAATGATTCTCTAATTAATTCTATCTCATGTTTTATATCAGAATTTGAAAGAGCCATCAACTCCACATCTTTAGTTTCATCTTCACTAGCAATGCCTAATACATACAACTCTAAGATGCCAGATTCAATATATTCTTTGTTGTTTAACATACTACTATATTATCTCTAAGGTGTTTTACTGTCTTTATTATGTTTGTTTTTATTTCATGAACACTTAAATTGAGTAATGTTGCTACTTCTATACAATTCTGTTTTTTAAAGTAAATTAAATCAAGTATTAAAGTATTGATTTCCAAATTATACTTACCACTAATAGCTGCTTCACGTAATGTATTATCGTCATAGCATTTTTCTACCAAACTTACGGTTAGTTTTTCAAAAGCATTTTTACGGGCCATATTAATTAGCCAAGTTAATAAAGAGCTATCGGATTTATTGAACTTTGTAATTGTATTCCAGACATTTACGAAAGTGAGTTGTAGGATATTTTCAGCCAAACGCTCATTATCAATAATCTTGCAGATAATACCGAACAATGCAGAAGCATATTTATCATACAGCAAACTA
>JBKJQV010000262.1:0-12322 GCA_046593815.1 Sediminibacterium sp.
CAATTGTAGAAGAGGAAACAAATTACGAGTCCGACAAATACAAAATAGCCAGTGTTTATATCAATCGATTAAAAAAGCAAATGCTTTTACAAGCATGCCCAACAATTAAATACGCAATGAACGATTTTACTATAACACGTATCTACGAAAAATATTTAACTAACCCTTCACCCTATAATACTTATAAGTTTAAAGGATTACCACCTGGTCCAATTTGTACTCCCTCGCCTAAAACAATTGATATTGTATTAAATTCGCCAGTTACTGACTATATTTATTTTGTAGCAAAAAGTGATTTTAGCGGATACCATCATTTTAGCAATAATTACCCTGAGCACAACAAATATGCAAATGAATACCAAAAAGCTTTAGATGAATATATGCTAAAAAAACAGACTCAAAAACGATAATAACTTGACGCGACTAGAAAAAATAATTATTACCTTACCTCCTATTGCTTTTCTTATTAGAAAAAGTAAGGATATTACCATTCCAGGATTTAGAGGAATTCCCATTTTTGATGTTATTATTTTTTTTTCTCAACAAGTTAAAAAAATAGGATTAAATGAAAGAGCTGCTGCCATTGCTTTTAATTTGATTATGGCATTACCTGCACTAATGCTTTTTATATTTTCGATTGTACCTTATTTTCCGGAATTTTTTGATTTACAAGAGCAAATACTTTCATTGTTCAAAGATATAAGCCCAAGTTCTAAAACTTATGGATTTATTGTAGGATTATTGGATGACCTAATGAAACAAAATGTTGGAGTATTCTCCTCAGGATTTATTTTATTGCTATTTTATGCATCCAATGCAATGATGGCTTTCATTAGAACATTCGATAAATCAATTCAAGAGAATAAAGTTTTCTTTTTACATCAACGATGGAGAGCTATTAAACTAACTACTATTTTAATTCTATTAATTATTTCTACTACATTAGTTATGTTGGGTCAAGAAGTATTACTTTCATTAGTAAAAAAGTTATTTAAATTCAAACATAAAACACATTTGCCTTGGGTAAATGGGCTAAGGTGGTTTATCATAGTTGGATTGTTTTTTTATGGTATTGCTTTTATTTATAAGTATGCCCCTTCAGTAAAAGAAAGGTGGAAGCTTATTTCTCCTGGCTCCATTTTAGCAACTATGCTAACACTTACAACAACTGTTATATTTTCTTATTGGGTTAATCATTTTGCTGCATACAATAAAATATATGGCTCAATTGGAACAGTATTAATTATTATGTTATTGATTTACATCAATGCATTAATATTATTAATTGGCTTTGAATTAAATGTAAGTATTACTTATCTTAATCAAAAAGCAGTTGAAAGAAAATTAACAGCTCAAAAATCAGTTGATTAGGTACATTTAAAAAAATCAATTATAATTTTTTGGAATTTTTATAAGCTATTTTTCTTGTTGCGACTTTCTCCTTAGTTGACCAACTTTCTTTGAGTGATTGTTCATTTGAAAGTGGAATATGATTATGGCCATAGTGTCCAGCCAAATTTTTTTGCCTATACGCTTCATAAATAGTAACTGCACAAGCAACAGAAATATTTAAGCTTTGGATCATGCCAACTTGAGGAATTATAAAATTTCCATCTGATAAACGAATAGTTTCTTCACTTACCCCGTTAATTTCATTACCGAATATTAATGCAATACATTGAGTGAAATTAATTTCATAAACACTAATTGAACTTTCTCCTAAGTGAGTAGCAAATATTAAGTCATACTTTTTTCTCAATTCTAAAAAACATTCATTGGCATTATCAAACTGATGAATTGTAACCCATCTATTTGCACTTCTGCTACTTTGAAAACCAAAATATTCGTGTTTAGGAATAAGTGTATTTAAAACATAAATATCTTGAATACCCACAGCATCACAGGTTCTCATCACTGCAGCAATATTATGATGATCATGAACATTTTCTAAAACCAACGCAATATTGGATTGTCTTTTACTTAAAACTTCATTAATTCTATTGCTTCTTTCAGATGTCATATTTTTCTACCAACCAATTTGTATTTTTAAATAATAAGTACAAAAATGCGGATAACTATTGAATATATACTATATTTTTGTATTGTACCCGTTAGTCAACCCTATGACAGCAAAATATACACGTGCAGAGCACTTGCTCTGGTTAGTGCCTATAATCTATGGATTATTAGCACAGTATTCAGCTTACTCCGAAGTAATTATGGTGTATTATAATAATGCATTTCACTTATACAATTATTTTAATTCGACTGTTATCTTTCTTTTAATATTAATTGTGCCATTTTTAATCCAATCAGCTAGTCGAAAATTACAAATACGAAACAATATTATTGCTTTTGCTCATATAGCTATATCATTATCTTTATTGATAGGTATTCTATTTATTGTTAGTGTTAATCTACCAATCAATATTAATTGGATAAGTTAATACAGTGGCGAACTATCTATTATAACAAAATGGAACTATTACAACGAAATGGCCATTTCGTTATTTAATGTATTCATTGTAATACAATTAGTTTATTGTGTTTATGGAAGTAAAGTACTCATTTCAGATTATTTACTCAGCAGAAAGCCAGCAATAACCCAGCATGAATATGAAAATGATTTAGCTATGCAAATGGCTAGCTAATTTATACATTCTCATTCCCCATTGCTGCTTGTTTCATTTTATGGGAAGTTTCTTTACCAAGGTAATTTTCAATCTGCTTTTCTAATAGATAAATCAAAGGTGTTAAAAGAATAGCCATTGAAAACTTATAAATATAATTAACCAAACATATAGCAAGTACTAACTGCCAACTCCAGCCATTACCAATTTTGAAGGCTATAAATAATACAACAAAACTATCAACCAATTGAGAAACCACAGTAGATCCGGTAGCTCTTAACCAAATCCATTTTTCGCCTGTTAATTTTTTTATTTTATGAAATACAGTAACATCAACAATCTGACTCACCAGAAATGCTGTTAAACTACCAAGAATTATCCACATGCCTTGACCAAAAATTCCACCAAAAGCAACTTGCATATTGTTAATGCCAATTTCTTGTTTCGAGCTAATCCAGAAATCTGCTGGTGGAATTTTCATTGCCGCATAGAATATAATAAATGCATAAGAAATTAATGCAATAGCAGTATAACTAATTCTGCGAACAGCTTTCGGTCCATAATATTCATTTACAATATCTGTAATAATAAATTCTAAAGGCCAAAGCAATACTCCACAAGTCAGATTAAATGCGAGGCCTGATTGACCAAACAATGTAAAATTGGATGGATTTATTCCAAAGAGTTTTTCTAATGAAAATATTTTTCCACCAATACATTCGGCAATTAATGCATTCGCAACAAAAAAAGCGGTAATTCCAAGGAATAATTTGGTTGATTTGTCTTTTAAAATGTTAGTTATCATTGTGGATATATTAAGTATATATAAATTTCAGCTAACAAAAACAAAAAATTAGCTAATCCCAACCAAAGGGGCAATCGAACAGCCGATTTTTTAATCAACATTATAACATGCCAAATGTTCGTCCCAAGGTTAAGGAAAGGTGCTACCATCCAACCCAAAATAATAATAATATTGGAAATATCGGCCTGATGAATAAAATCATGGGTTCTTTGAATAATCACACAAATCAGAAACAGCAGATTGCAAAGGAAAGCCAACCTCGAAGTAAATAAAAGTGGTTTCATATAGTAAAGATAAATGAATACTTATATACTTTTCCTTAGGTTTGCTACTCATAAAACATCCATATGAATCGTATTAATTGGAAAGTACTGTTTCCCAATGCAATTGCAATAATAATATTCTTTGTAGTAGCCCTTATTTTTAGTAAACCTGCCCTTGAAGGAAAGGTTTTACAACAACATGATGTAACTCAATGGAAGGGAATGGCGCAGAATTCTTTTCAATACAAAGATAAAAATGGTCATTTCCCTTTATGGACAAACGGCATTTTTAGTGGCATGCCTGCATATCAAATTACTGGCATAAGCAACAACCCTATTTCTGTAGGATATATTGGACTAATTTTTAATGGTGGTTTACCAAAACCCGCCGGAGCTTTCTTTTTAGCATGTTTATGTTTTTATTTTTTAACTCAGGTACTTCGTGTAAATCCTTATGTAGGAATTATAGGAGCTTTAGCATATGCGTATGCTACTTATAATCCAATTATTATAGGTGCAGGACACGATACAAAAATGAATGCTATTGCTTACATCCCTTCAATAATTGCTTCATTGATTTTAATTTATGAGAAAAAATATTTATGGGGGGCAGCTACAACTGCATTGTTTACAGCTCTCTTAGTAGGTGCCAATCATTTACAAATAACTTACTACACTTTAATTTTGATTCTTTTTATGAGTATTGGCTTTGCTGTAAAATGTATTCAGGAAAAAGACTTTAAACATTTATATCAATCTGCTGGTATAGCTATTGTTGCAGCATTATTAGGCATTATGATTAATGCTACTACCCTATTAACTACTTATGAATATTCTAAAAAAACAATAAGAGGTGGAAGCATTTTGGCAGATGGAAAAACCAGTGCAACTAAAACTGGATTAAGCACCGATTATGCTTTAAGCTATAGTATTTATAAAACTGAGCCATTGGTAATGATGTTCCCACATATATATGGAGGAAGTAGCAATCAGCTAGAAGTAGCAGAAGATAAATCTAAAGCCATAGAAGCATTGCAACAAATGCCACAACAATTGAGTCAGCAAATTCAAAGTGCTTTACAATTTTATTGGGGCGGAATTGAATCTGGCACATCAGGACCACCGTATGCAGGAGCAATCATCTGCTTTTTAGCTTTAATTGGTTTTGTTATTGTAGATAAAAAATATACTTATTGGATTGGCGCATTAGTAGTATTTACCTTTCTTTTAAGTTGGGGTAAATATTTTCAAGAATTTAACTTGATGATGCTTAAAATTTTACCGATGTACGATAAGTTTCGTGCTCCTAGCATGATACTAGTTATACCAACTTTTTTATTCTGTATGCTAGCAACACTTGCATTACAAAAAATACTTTCAGAAGAAAATAAACAATTATTGTGGCAACAATATAAGAAAGGATTAATAGTTGTTGCATCTATTTTTGCAATTGCTCTAATGGTATATATAGCTTCCGATTTTACAAGTGAAGGCGATCGCATGCTTTTAAAACAAGTAAATACAATTGCTGATGCTGCTCAAAGAGAAACGATTTCTACGTCGGTTAAACTGTTTACAAATGGTTTAATTGATGACAGAAAAGGATTATTTTTAGGAGATTTATTACGAACATTTTTATTTTGCTCAGTTGCAGCAGTCGCTGTTTTTGCAATCATAAAAACTAAAGTAAATACTTTAATAATACTTGCTGTAATAGGCTTATTTGCAATGATAGACATCTTCTCAATAGATGCTAAATACTTAAACAACAATAATTATCAGGATGCGGGAGAGTATGAAACAACTTTTACTCCAACTGCAGCAGACAACCAGATAATGAAAGACACTAGCTATTATCGTGTATTGAATCTAACTCAAGGAATTTCAGGAGCTTTTAATTCAGGCGCGCTAACTGCCTATTATCACAAATCAGTAGGTGGATACCATCCTGCCAAATTAAGTATCTATCAAGACTTGATAGAAAAACAGTTATATAATTTTCCGAACTGTTTACCTGTACTAAACATGCTCAATACAAAATACCTGATCATACCCGACCAGCAATCAGGTGCCCCAATTGTACAAGAAAATAGTAATGCTATTGGTGCTTGTTGGTTTGTAAAAGGAATACGATTCGAAAAAGGTCCAGCTGAAGTAATGAATGCACTCACCTTTTTTTCGCCAAAAGACACTGCAATAGTTGAAGAAAAATACAAAAAAACATTGCCAACAATCAATTCGATTGATACTACATCATCCATTTCTTTAGTGAATAATAACAATGATGAAATAATGTATAAGTCAACTTCGCTAACTCAAAATTTTGCTGTATTTAGTGAAATTTTTTACGATAAAGGATGGATAGCATACATAGATGGCAAAGAGTCGCCGATTATTCAAACCAACTATGTATTGCGAGGTTTAGTTGTACCAGCAGGAAAACATGAAATTGTTTTTAATTTTAAACCAGCATCCTTTTATACAGGAAATAAAGCAGCAATTGGATCTTCAGTTATTATTTGGTTATTATTACTAGCAGCAATTGGATCGAGTTTTCGTAAATACAAATCGGTATAAATGTTACAATCTTCAGTGCTTGGCATCATTTCATTCAAGACTTTTCCAGCACAGATGGGTGGACAAAAATATGTAGCAGATTATTATACAGAACTATCCAAATATACTAAAGTGGTTTTAGCTGTATCAAAAGATAATGAAGTAGATCGTTTTGCACCATTTACTATTTATCCTTTTTTATACAATAATTGGTTGGCTTTTTTAAACTTGTTTTATGTTTTCAAATTATGTAATATTATTCGCAAAGAAAAAATTGATATTATTTTAATCGATCATAGCTATTTTGGTTGGCTAGGTTTTTTATTAAGGCTTTTAACTAAAAAAAAATTAGTAATAAAATCTGCAAATATTGAAGCGCTCCGTTTTAAAGATATGCGAAGAATAGGATGGCATTTATATTTTAAATATGAAGGTTGGGTTCATAAAACAGCTAATGTGAATTTTTTCATCACCGATGAAGAAAGGGAATTTGCAATTAATAAATGGAATCTAGTTCCTGCAGTTTGTAAAACCTTACACTATGGATCATCAACTTTATTTCCTGCATCTAAGGAAGAAACTATCAGATGCAGAGAATTGTTAATTTCAGAAAATAATCTAAATACCAATACAGTTCTATTCCTTTTTAATGGAACACTTAACTACTTGCCAAATGCGGATGCATTATATATTATTATACAAGAATTGCTAAAAAGATTAGAAAATTCAAGCATCCCATTTAAAATTTTCATTTGTGGAAATCAAATATCCGAAGAATGGGAAAAAGTAATCAAACTCAAAGAACAGATCATTTTCAAAGGATATGTACAAGATATAAACCTATATTATAAAGGGATAGATTGCTTTATTTGTCCTATTACTTTGGGTACAGGTATCAAAACAAAATTAGTAGAAGTAATTGCCCATGGAAAGAAAGTAATTGCCTGTAAAAAAAGTGGAGAAGGATTTAATGAAGAAGAATTAGGAGATCAACTACAGTTGATTGAAAATTATAACTGGAATGCCTTTGCAAAAGCTATGGAAAATATCAATCCATTTCAATCTAATTACTTACCACCCGCTACTTTTTACTTAAAAACAAATTGGACAAACATTGTAAAGGAATCAATTTTATCTTTATAAAAATGAGTACTAATAGTCTTTCCATATCAATTGTTATTTGCACTTATAATAGAGCCGACTTTATTCAGGAAGCTATGGAGAGTTTGTATAATCAAACCCTAGCAAAAGACGCTTTTGAAGTGATCATTGTAAATAATAATTCATCTGATAATACCGAAATAGTTTGTACCAACTTTATTGCAAACCATTTAGATGCACAGTTTTTTTTTATAAATGAACCTCAACAGGGCGCTTCATTTGCCAGAAATACTGGAGCAAAAATTTCAAAGTCTCCCCTGCTTTGTTTTATGGATGACGATGCGGTTGCAGAAAAAAATTATTTACAAAGGATTATTAATTTTTTTGAATCCAATCCGACAACTGGCGGACTAGGTGGAAGAATTATCCCTAGATATATTCCTTCAGAACCAAAATGGATGAGCTATTTTGTTTCCTCATTGGTTGGTAATTTTGATTATGCACAAGAAGTTGCCGAGTTTAGTCCAAATAAATACCCACTCGAATCTAATATGATCATCAGAAAAGATGACTTTCTTGCAGTAAATGGCTTTAACACTGCTTTACCTGGTGTAATTGGCAATTTTAGAATTGGAGGTGAAGGCAAAGAATTTTTTTTGAAACTAAAAGCAAAAGGTAAATCCATTTATTACGACCCCTCTATTATTGTTGAACATATTGTAGAAACAAAAAAACTAACTTCCGAATATTTATACAGAGTTGCAAGTGGTATTGGAAGAGGTGAAAGAGTAAGAACAAAAGAAATTAGCAATACAGCTTTTATTAAAAAAATAATTGAATACTTTTTTAAACTTGGAGCATCATTTGTTTTGGCTGCTGGTTATTTAATAAAAGGACAACCCACAAAAATGAAACCAATTATTCAATTCCGTATTGATGCCTTAAAAGGTTTATTAAATTACTAATATAATATTCGATTGTATCTATATTTAGTTATTTAAAAAATTATGGCTGAGAAAGTAAACTTTTAAAATGCTTACTAAAATAGAGTAACTGATAATCGATTGCTATATTCCAATAGCGCCAATCATGATTACCTGGCCTCTCAGTATACTCATGTGGAATTTTAAGTTTTAATAACTTTTCGTGCATTGCCCTATTCATGGGCATTACCCTATCTTCTGTTCCACAGTCAATAATAATACCTAAAGAATCTGTGGGTTTATTTTCTACTACATTCAATGCACTCCAATCATTCCAAAATTTTCTATTAATTGCTGTATCTCCTAGTCTTTGTTCTACCTGATATCCTTTAGTAATAACGGTTACATGCAATGCGCCGCTCATACTACCGCAAGCACTGTATAATTCCGCATGGCGAAAAGCTAAAAATATTCCACCATGCCCTCCCATACTAAAACCTGTTATTGCCCGTGCTTTTCTATCTGCAATTGTTTTAAAATTAGCATCAATATATTGGGGCACTTCTGTACCAATAAAAGTTTCATATTTATATGAAGTATCAACTGGGCTATCAAAATACCAACTACCGATTGCGCCATCAGGACAAACAATAATCATTTGATATTCATCTGCCAACTGCTTTATATGTGGTGCTTTACTAACCCAGTTTCTAAAAGCACCACCAAATCCATGTAACAGATATACTACAGGAAAACGCTTATTGCCTTCATTATAAGAGTCGGGTTTAATAATAACAGCTTTGATGGATTTGTGCATTGCTTTACTAGGAATAGCAATAGTATCTACAGATGAAGCTGATACAGAAAATGAAAGTGCAACTAGAATTAATCCAAAAAATATTTTTTTCATATAATGGTGTTTATTTATTATCCTCAAAATAGTTTTTAAAAAAAAGTAATTGGTAATCTATACTGTTTCTCCAATAAGCGGTATTGTGCTTACCAGGTCTTTCAGTATAGGTATGTGCAATTTTTTTATCTAATAATTTTTTATGTAATGCCCTATTAACTTTTAAAAAAAAATCATCTAATCCGCAATCAATAATTAATTGCAAGTCGTCATTAACCAAAGAATCTGAAACATTAATCACCGTATTTTTTTCCCAATTTGATGGATTTGATTCAATTGTTCCTAATATCTTAACAAGATCCCAATTTTTAGGGAAAGGGCGAATATCAACACCACCACATACACTACCTGCTGCTCCAAATAAATTTTTATGTCTTATCGAAAGAAATAAAGCTCCATGGCCTCCCATACTTAAACCAGTTATAGCACGTGCATTTCTATTATTTATAGTTGGATAATTAGCATCTATAAATGGTATTAATTCATTGATGATAAAGGATTCATATTTAAAGCTAGTATCAATTTCACTATCCAAATACCAACTACTATAACCGCCATCAGGTAGAACCAACAATGTTTTCATACTATTTGATGTTTTTTCAATCTGTGGCGCTTCAGATATCCATTGCCTGAAATTAGCGCTATGCCCATGTAACATATACACAGTTGGAATTTTTTCGTTTTCTGCAATTTTATTAGGTTTTACAATAACCACTTTAATAAGTTTATTCATTGCCTTACTATAAATCGAGATTGTATCAACAGATGCATGAACAAATGAAACAACAAATAGAAGGGAAAAAAGGCAAACCGATTTCATTAGAAATATTATTTAAACGTAAAATTCAAAATGCCACTCATTAATAGTGAGTGGCATTAGATAAAGTTATTCAAATTGGTTATTTATTTTTTTGCATTGAGTTTTGCATAGGATTATGACCGCTACTTTGTCCTCTACCCGCTCTAGCTCCAGCTTTAAATAAAGCAAACTTACTTGGCTCAATTGTTCCTGAAGGCCATACGTTATTATTTTCATCAATATCTGCAGTTTCTCTTAAAGGATCTAGTTTAATGCTAACCGCTTTTTGGTTGGTCATAAAAACTTTTGTAACCTTGTTTTCATTGAGTCGCCAAATTTGAGCTGGAATTCTTTCGACTTTACTTGTTCCGTCTGCAAAAGTAAATTCAACTATAATTGGCATTACTAAACCTCCCTTATTAGAGAAAGTTATTTCGTATAAGTTTACATTTGCATATTTATTTTTTTCAGCATCAGTAACCGGATCGCCATTAACAACTCCGAAACCACCAAAAGGAACAACTTCAAATTTAATAGTGGAGTCGTATGGTTCTATGCCTCTTGTATATCTCCAATAAAAATCGCGAACTGATGTATCTACATCAGTTTGAAATAGAATATTTTTATCGTTTCTATTTCTAATTTTCGAAATGTCGTCAAATGCATTTGTTCCACTAAATAGTGGCTTATCCAATCCTCTCATTTGAGGTACTCTACCTTGACCATTTGTAGTTGATGTTGTTGGCAAAGATCCTTGATTTACAACTACATATTTTACAGTATCAATAGCAATATCGCAGGGTTCAATTCCATAAAACCAACCTCTCCAAAACCAATCTAAATCTTCAGCACTTGCATCTTCCATAGTTCTGAATAAATCAGCAGGTGTTGGATGTTTGAAAGCCCATCTCCTAGCATATTCTCTAAAAGAATAATCAAACAAGTCTCTTCCCATAATAGTTTCTCTTAAAATATTTAATCCAGTTGCTGGCTTCGAATAGGCGTTGCTTCCAAAATCAACAATATTTTCACTATTCGACATAATTGGCTCAAGTTGATTTTTTGGCAATTTCATATAATTAGTAATTCCCCAGGCTGGACCTCTTCGAGATGGATATTTATTATCCCATAACTCTTCAGTTAAGTATTGTACAAAAGTATTCAAGCCTTCATCCATCCAACTCCATTGACGTTCATCACTATTAACAATCATTGGGAAAAAGTTGTGACCTACTTCATGAATAATTACTCCTAACATACCAACTTTTGTTGCTTCACTGTAAGAACCATCTTTATTGGTTCTGCCATTATTGAAACAAATCATAGGGTATTCCATTCCATTAGAAGCCTCAATACTTTGAGCTACAGGATATGGATAAGGGATAGAAAACTTAGAATAACTTTTAATTGTATGTGCAACTGCTTTGGTTGAAAACTTACGGTATAAACCATATGCCTCTTTAGGATAGCCACTCATACACATTACCTTCTTACCTTCTATATTAATTGGCATAGCATCCCAAATATATCTTCTACTTGAAGTCCATGCGAAATCTCTTACATTTTCAGCTTTAAAAATCCATGTTTTTTTCTGGGTACTTTTTGTTTTCTCTGCTCTTAAAGCTTCATCTAACGTAGCTATTTCAACTGGCTCTTTTGCACTTTGTGCTTGATTCCAACGAGCCATTTGAGCAGGTGATAATACTTGGGTATAATTCTGACAAACACCTGTTCCTAAAACAATATGATCAGCTGGTAATGTTATTTGTACATTGTAATTACCAAATACTAAAGCAAATTCGCCTCTTCCTGTGAACTGGTGATTTTGCCAGCCTTGGAAATCGCTGTATACGCATAATCGTGGAAACCATTGAGCAATCGTAAAAAGGTTATTTCCATCTTCTAAAGTTTCAAAACCACCTCTTCCACCAATAGTCATTCTATTCGTAATAATATAGCTCCAATCTAAATTAAAAATAAATTTCTGACCAGGCTTTAAAGCAGCAGGCAACTCAACGCGCATCATTGTTTTATTGATAGTATAGGCCAATGATTTTCCTGTGGCGTCTGTAATTTTAGTTATCTTATGCCCTAGGCCATTGTCTTTATTTGCATCTGCTAACCCATCTAATGTGCTTGTAATTAATTGTCGACCAATAGTTGAACTATTCTGATAACCAGCATTATTAATTGAGCTGTGTTCATTTTCATCTAATTGTAACCAAATATAAGTAAGAACATCAGGGGAATTATTATAATAAGTAACCGTTTCACTGCCTCTTAATTTAAGATTAACTTCATCTAATTCGCACTTAATATTATAATCTGCCCTTTG
>JBKJQV010000072.1:0-8018 GCA_046593815.1 Sediminibacterium sp.
TAGAATCTGGTTTACCAACATATATAGAAATAAACCATCAAGGTGTTGATGACTGGACAAAACGTATTGGTAAAGTATTGGAAGCCAGAACTCAGCCTAATCCAGATAAAGAAAACATAACAGATTTTTATATTAAAGCAGAATTAAATAAAAAAGACTCAGATGCAATAAAGGTGTTTAATGCAATCACTAATCCAGATACAGAATATGGTCAACCAGAAGAATTAGGATTTTCAATAAATGGAACAGTTGATGAAAGTCATATCGAATTAATAGACGGAAAAGCAATAGAAGTTTTTGACAAAGTGAGATTAAGAATGATTGGTGTAGTTGAATATGCCAGTAATCCAGACACCTTTGTAACTGCTATTAAAAGGTCTATGTCAAAAAATAAAAATGATATTAAAGAAAACAATTTATCTTCCGATTGTCAGATTGGAAAGGAAAAAGAAACAAAAATGAAAGATGAAAAATTAAGTACTCCAGAGCTTCCAACTAATATTGCAGAAGATATTGTAAGAGAAGCTGAACCTAAAACAGAGGTTGATGGAAATGAACAAGTTGAATTAGAGCAGATTGTAATGGATTTACCAACAACTCCAGCAGTAGTTAGAGAAGAAAATGATGTACCTAGTAATGAAAAAAGTCCAGAATTAGTTGCAGCAGCTAACAAAATGCTTTTGGATTTAATGAATGATTTAAACAAAATGTCAGATGTTTCAGTGGATAATTTATTAACAATTATCTATGTTTTGATGGATAGAATGTCTGGAACATTTAGATGGGATGTTGCATACGATGTACTTGAAAGAGGCATCAAACCTAGGATAGAGCAGTTAAAGTCTGTAAATAGAACAAAAGATACTAAAAATATTAATGAAAATGAATTAACCCAAAGGGAGATTAAAAGAGAAATGTCACAAGAAGCGAATACAAATGAACCAGTTGCAACTCCAGAAGTAGCAGCACCAGTAACACAGCCAGTGGATTCTACAGCAGTTATGACAGAAATGTTAGAAGTAGTTAGAGCAATGAAAGCTGAGATGGCAACTCTTAAGGAAGCTAATGAAAATTTAGTTGCAAGAAAAGTAGAGGCAGATAACAAGCCAGCAGTTGCAGTAGCTAATTTAATTAATGCAGAACCAGCTCAAACCCAGACAGAATCAGATTTAACTGGTGACGATTTAATGACACTTTACAGAGAAGGAAAACTTAGTCAAGAGACAATGGAAAAGGTTAGAGTTGTTGCACAGAGAAGGTTCTTCGGATTACCTTTTACTGGTAAAGCAAAATAATTAAAATATATTAATGAAAAGATAAACAAAAAAAGGAAAAGGAATACAAGATGGATTTAACAAACGCTAAGAATGTGAAGCTTAGTGAAGCTGAAGTTATAAGAGCTTTAACTAACCCTAGCACAACTCCGTTCACCGTTTATGACGTTGAAGAATTAGAAAGAAACACTCTTATTACTACACCGCAGTTTACTCCGATGTTAGATTTATTAAGAGGAACAGCAAAAAGAAGTCAGAGTTTAAAATTTGAATGGAATGAAAAAACCACAAATACAACTCATACTAACTCTGCATATGATGGTAACACACCTCCTTCTGACAGAGCTGGTACACCAACCAGAAATGATAACTATATTATGCCTTTAGCACAAGTTGCGAAAGTGTCAAGATTTGCAGAAAGTTTTACAACTACTGACGATGGTGATGCAACTGGTATTGAAATGGAAGAAAAATTAATTGACGTTAAAAAATCAATGGAATATTTCATCTGGAACGGTACAAGAGCTACAACTTCCCCAGCTATTCAGACAGATGGTATCAAAACCTTAGTAACAACTTCAGTTTCAAATGCTGATGGTGGTGGTTTAAGTCAACCTCTTCAAGAACCAATCTTAAGAGCTACACTTGCTAGAATCTACGCAGAAGGTGCTATTCCTAAGATTATCGCTTGTACTCCTATCCAAGCTGAAAGAATTGCTAACTTTACTAGAAACAATGATGCTGTTAGACCTCGTCCAGACATCAATGGTACTGGTGCTGAAGCTTTCACATACAGAAGTCCATTTGGTTTCAATGTTCTAGTAGTTCCAGTTTTAGAGGAATTCATCGGTGTATCTGGTGATATCTACGTTCTCTCAACTGATGTAATCAGATTAAGATTCTCTGGTAAATCTTTACTTAATAGTGAAGCTATCGGTATCACAACTCATGGTATGGCAACAATCATCTACTCATTCATGGGTCTTGAATTAAAAGGTGCTACCAAATTCCATAGAAAGATTACCTTTGTTGATAATAGTCTCTAAAACATAGTCTAAATTAACAAAAGCTCTTGCTGTAAAAGGTGAGAGCTTTTTCTTTGTATATATATATTTCTTTTCTAAATGGATTAGTGATAAGAAAAGTTTTTATAAAATAATTTATGATTTTATAATCTCGTAATAAACTCGATTTTATAATAAAATCTCAAAGGATAATAAAATGATTACAACTGGATATATAACAAATGATGAATTTATTGCATCAAATTATTATTGTCTTTTTACAGAGTGTTGCACTTTAACTGGTTCAACTGATGCCTTAATAACAGAGTTAATAATATGTGCTACATCATTGATTGATAATTATTTAGGATTTAGTTTATGGGAACAAGAAAGAAAAGATAGATTTGTTGGTTCTAATAGGAATATATATTTTACAAAGTACACACCAATAAAAGAAATTTTATCTTTAACATGGAATGAAAGGAATACTCCATCTTGTACTGGAGATATGACAACTGGTTCTGTTTTTTACGAACTGGATGAAGGAATTTTAACAAGTGATTATAGATTCTGTAGATATAAAAAATACATTTTAAAATACGTTGCTGGATTTTTAGAAATTCCAGAAGATATTAAAACAGCTACCAAAATACTTGTAGCAAATCTTTCACAACAGATTGATACTGGGAATATTAATAATCCAGAAATGAATCAAAGTATGGGTAAGTTAGACAATGTTCTGACATATGGAATAGGTACTTCTGGACTTCTTAAAAACTATTTAATAAAAGATATGAATGATATTAAAAATTTACCAACATCTGTTTACCCTATATTGAATAAATACAAAGGGAGTAAATTAACCTAATGGTATGTTTTAACTCACTTAGAAAAAGAGCTAATTGTATGGTGGCTCATATAGTTCCTTCTGAACTTATTTTAGTATCTATACAACTCAATGCTGCAATTGTAAGGAGAAGAATGGGTGTCTCATCTTCTGGAACAATTGTAATGAATGATATGTATGGAGAACCAATTGGAACAGATATTTATAATGATATCCAGATAACAGTAGAGATAAGAAAAGCAAAAGATAATAATGAGGAAAATTCAAAAGCTGGTGGAAGAACTGAAAACGGTATGGAAAAATCATTAGAATTCAGAACTGATTTTGCAACAGATATTCTCAAAAATGATTTAATTGAATTTCCAGTTGGTTCTAATGAATGGTTTAGAGTGAATGAAATAGATAATAAACAATTGCAATACAGAATTATATATGGTGTTCCAGAAGTTAGGACTAGAAAATAAATGCAAACTTATAGCAGACATTTAAAAGATGGAACAGTAGTTATAGAATCCCATTTGGATGAAGTAATGGGATTCACGGCTGGTGTTATGTTGGAATATAATAAGGCTTTAGCTGGACAAACAAAAGAATTAGAATTAAGAATCATAGAAGAAATAAGAAAAGTTATCTTAAGAGGTGGGGATAATCGTGGTGCTTGGGGTTGGTCTTATTGGCAACGTAAAAGAGGCAAAAGAAATTTTGAACTTAAACAAGGAACGGCTGGAGTATCATTCTCAACTGGTTGGAAAACTACTGGTGATGTAACTAATTATCCCGTACATCCTAGAACATATTTTATGAAAAGAAAAAAGAAGAAAGTACCAAAAGCTGACCAATTTGCTTTATACGATACTGGGAGATATTTAAGGTCATTTATGTTAAGAAGTAGTATCTCTGTGGGCGATGTGAATATGGATTTAATTACATCTAATAAAAAACATTTTGACAATATGGAAAACGGTGTCACAACAAAATTTGGTGTGGTAAAAAGACCACATGTAGCCCCAGCAATGTATAGATTAAATGCTTCAAATAGAGGTGGTGCTAGTGTTATGCAAAAAGCTGGTAATAAATTAGCCACAGAATTAAGAAAAAAAGCAAGTAAAGCAAGGATGGGATAAAAATGCAACAAATAGAAAGAATTACCATTGATTTGGTTAATGAAACACTTGTAGAAAATTTAAAAGACTACACTGGTATTGGTGATGTGACTGGGAAAATTTATTTAATGAGTCCAGACCCTTTATTTGTTAATGAAAGAACAGAGGAAATTGATAATATAGATGATACAAAATATCCTTGCATAACTATTGAGCCATATGAAACAAAAATGATTACAACTCAAAATAATCCAGTCAAAATAATAGACAATTCTTCTCTAAACAGTACTGGAACAGTAAAAGTTTGGACTTCTGACCTTCTTTTGCAACAAACCACTTATTTTACACTGGAATGTACCACAAAGAAGGAATTTCGTCTCTATCACGAACTTATGATACGTTTTTTTCAGAAATACCGTAATGGCATGATTTTAAAAAACGATGTTTTACCTAATGGCATGAAAGAGAATATAGGATTTATGCCTTATAAACCTATTAAATATGATTTAACGCATAGTCCTTATAGTGCAATGTGGGAAATAGAATTGTTTTACAGAATGTATGAAGAAACTCAAAAGTACTTGATGTTAAATTATACAATTTCTGGAACTGTGAGCCAGTCTGGCAAGACTGTTGGGTACTTTCAAATAGATAAGCCAATAGTTAATTAAAAATTTTAAATTTATATATGAAAATAAGAATAAAAAATGAGGTCAAACATTAATGATAATTAGAGAAAGTCAGCAAGGGCTAATAAACGTATCAGTTCCACAGTCTGTCATTATATTGAAAGAACCTACTGCTTCTGTTAGAGCAGTTAGTACTAATGTTGTAGGTGCTGTAATGCAACTTACAAGAGGTGATGCTGATAAATTACATGAAGTTGGTTCATTAGAAGAATTCCTTGTAAAATGTGGTTCTTATAAAGAAGGTTTCGATGGTTATTTATTCGCTAAAAATTTCTTCGATACAAATGGTGGTCTTTTAGTAATAGCAAGAGCTGTTAAAGAGGATGCAGTTGTAGCAAGTGTTTCAATAACTGGTGCATCTGTTTCTGGTGAAGTAATGGCAATGGATTTCGATTCTGTTGGTACAGAAGGTAATAACACTGTAGTTACAATTAGTACTTCTAATGTAGCTGGTGCTTTTAATATGAATGTTAGAAATGGTAAACAAACAATCCAATATGATAATGTTTCAACACTTTCAACAAGTGATAGATATATTTATGATTTAGTAAATCAAGACGATAATAGATTTTTTGAATTAACAATGACCGTTACTAATGGCTCTGTTCCAACATCTGGCACATATTTAATGACTGGTGGCACAAATGGAACAATCACTGGTGCAAGTTTATCAGATAGTTATTACATCGGTTCTGATACCGTTTCTGGTAGAACTGGTATCAAATTATTCCAAGAATCAGATGAAGTTGTCATGGTAGGTTCTGCAAGAAGTACTGATGATATCAATAATGAGCTTATGGTTCATGTAGATGACGTTACTTTAACACCAAGAAGAACTATTATATCTTTTCCTTTTGGAACTGGTATTGATAGTGCTGTTACCAAAGCACAAGCTATTAGCAATCCTAGAGTTAAAATCGTTTATCCTACAGTTGGTGTTAAAAATCCTTTCAGCAGAGTTAAAGAGGATGTTTCCTTAGTTCCTTTCGCCTTAGCATTGGATTCAGCTCTTAGTTATGAAAAATCAGCATCACAAGTTGGATTAAATAAAAATGTAATCTCTGTAGAAAAGAAATTTAAACCATCTGAAATAGCTAAATTAACCAAAAACCAGATTAATCCAGTTGTAAATAAAAAGGGTAGAGGTATTATATACGCTTCTGATTATACTACATCTAAAAATCCTTTAGAATCACAGAATTCATTACAGAAAGGTATTGATTTCTTCTCTATCTCATTAGATGGCTTAGTTAATCAGTATATATCTCACGATATCGACCAAGATTTCTGGGATGCTGTTAAAGATGCTGCTGATGCTTTCTGTCAGACTGAATGGGATGCTAAAAAAATTGGTAGAAGCAACGGTTCTAAGCCTTATTCAAATAAAATGAATAGTGATAATAATCCTCAAGCAATTGTACAAGCTAATACTGCTATAATGGAGACAGAAATTTCATTTAAGGGTCACGCAGATTTGATTAAAATATACTTCAGCTCTGGTATTGATATGACCATCCGTAATGGGTAATATTGCTTAAAACAGTCTAAAATACAAAAACCCCCTTATTGTAAGGGGGTTTTTGTATTACTCCCATTAGATGAAACATTCCCATTTGCTAATTAACAATATTTGCTATAGTTTGTGCACTCCAACTACCACCTCTTTTAGTCTTATAACCCTTCTCAGTAAGAAATTTACAAATCTGCCTCAAGGATTTTCCTTGTTTTTTATGATATTTAATCATTCTAATGAGATTTTGTTCTTGTTTATTTTGTTTATATTCTTTATTAAGTCTACCATCAATAAATACATGGCATGGGTCAAATCCTAATTTTGGAGAGCCACCAGAATTAGAGTTTTTACTTCTCTGAAAAACTGTACTTTCATATTCCTTTTCTGTAATTTTCTCAATAGGGCTAAATTGTAAATTATATCCATTTGGAAAAATAGAATCGTAATATTGAATATGTAAAGATTCTTTCATAATAAGCATTTTATAATCACTAGCGGTATCTATTTGCTCAATAGTAAAATTTTCTTTTCCAAATATTTTAATAGCTTCCGATAATGCAGTACACTTAGAATCCTTACCACAATGTTGCAGCCACCTACACCCAAGACTTTTAACAGTCTGCCCTATATATAATTTACCATTCACTAAATTAGTTATTTTATATATAATCACTATAAAACCTTTTCAATACATTATCATAATCACTATTATTTCTATGAGTTAGAAAATTAAATCTTTCTTGGCTTATAAAACCTTTATTTAGAGCATCTATTTCAATAAAGCCATTTAATTTACCAATATCAAATTTGTTTTTTATAAGATTTGAAACTTTTAATAAATCATTATAAGTTCCAGCATCAAACCACTCTTCTGATACAATTTCTGCATGTAATTCATTCTTTTGTAAATAAATATTGTTTAAATCTGTTATTTCCAACTCATTTCTTTTTGATGGTTTTAATAATTTAGTATTTTGTACAACATCTTTATTATAATAATATAATCCAGTGGCAATAAAATTAGATTTAGGCTTCAAAGGTTTTTCTTCTATTGAAACAACCTTATTATTTTTATTAAATTTAACAACTCCATATGCAGAAGGGTTTTCAACTTCTTTTACAAATATACAACTTTTTTGTTTACTATAAATTGCATTACTTAAAGAAAAACTGGTATGAATGTCAAAGAAAATGTTATCACCGAGAATTAAAACCACATCTTCATTATCAATAAAATCTTCTGCTATTAAAAAAGCCTCTGCAATACCGTTTGGTTTATCTTGAACTTTGTATTGAATTTTTAAACCAAATTTTGTTCCGTTATCAAACAATTTTTGAAAACTATTCAAATCTCTGTCCATACAGATTATTAATATATCATTAACTCCAGCTTTTATGAGAGTTGATAAAGGATAATAAATCATAGGTTTATCATACACTGGTAAAAGTTGTTTAGATATAGGCTGTGTTATAGGATATAACCTTGAGCCATTCCCTCCAGCTAATATTATCCCTTTCATTGTTTAAAACCTTTTTTACTTAAAATTATTCTACTTTCATCAAGGTCTATAAGAGAATCTTGATGAGG
>JBKJQV010000166.1:0-4933 GCA_046593815.1 Sediminibacterium sp.
AGCTATTACAGCAAGAAGAGGTATAGTAACAACTTTTACCCCATCTACAGCAGCCTTAGCAGCAACAACTTTTACTGTAACAAATAGTTATGTTACTGCAACAAGTAATATTAGAGCTTATGTTACAGATTATGGTGGGACTATTATAACTAATGGTGTACCATCAGTATTTGTTAAAAATAAAACAGCTGGTACTTTTGATATTGTAATTTATAATGCTCATGCAACAAATGCTTTATCAACATCATTAAAAATTGGATTTGAAATAGTAAACTAATAAAAACAATAATAAAATTATAAATAATAAAACTTAAAAAATAAAAGAAAATGAATTTAATGACACAAAATAGTGTAATGAATCTTTTGATTGGTAAAGCTATTTCAAGAACAGCAAACGTACAAATCTTAGATTCTACAAATGCAACAACTTATATTGCAGCTGGAGAAATTGTAGTAACAGATGTAGATGGAACAGTTCTTGATTCTACTACTGTATTAGGAAAAAATAAAATTAAACTTGTTCAAGGACAAGGTGCAACTCTTCCATTGATTTGGTCTGATGAAATTTTTATCAGAGGAGTAAAAGAATATAAAGGTAAAGCTTATACTGCACCAACAGTACAAATTGATTATGTTGGATTTGATTCAGTAACTAATCTTGGATCTATTGATGTAATTTCTGATAATGATTATGAAGTTCATGTATTTGATATTGATTCAACTACTTATGGAACTTTAGGAAATAGTAAATATGGTTTTTATACTTCTGATTCTTCTGCAACTCAACAAGAGATTGCTATTAATTTAACAGAATCTTTATTTACTAATACAAGAGATCTTGTATTTCCAGCATTGTTAATTGAAATGGTTACTGATTTAGCTACTTATGCAGCAGCTACTTCTACTCATACATTAGTAAATGGATCAGATCATGTAGTAGCAGCAGGTGCTAATACAGTTGTAGCAGGAGATTTAATTCGTGTTACAACTAATACTGATCTAATTGCAGTTTATTATGTTGATGTAAAAGGTACAACTGCTTTTCCTGGAGCTACAGCTAATGATTTTAGAATTAATTATCCTTATCAAGGTACTTCAATTGCAGGTGCTACATTATACCGTAATACTGTAGCTCCAACTCAATATGGAATTAGAGTTACTGGTAAAGACCCTGTTTATACAGCTCCTAACTTAACTAATTATCATGTTAATAGATTTAAAACTACTATCATGAATGCTGGCTCAACACCAGTAGTTACTGAACAAAACGCTACAGAAGGATCTGGAGTTTATGCACAAGTTGCATTAACTGAATATTTCTTACTTGGTAATGAAGGTTTAAATATGCGTCAAGGAGTTATTCCACAAATATCACCAAGAGCAAATGCCGAAGCAACTGGTACTTATGGAATGATTTATTTATATCATTTTGGTCAAACAAGTGGTCAAATTATGACTTCTCCAACTAATTATAAACAATTAATGCTTGCATTTAATCAACTTGGTGGTGCAAATACTAATTATACTGGTGTAGTAACATCTGTACAAACTGTTTTAAATGCATGGTTAGGTAGTTCTTCATTACTTCCTGCATTCACGGCTGTCTCTATCTAATCAACTAAAAGATACCTTAAACAAGTATTTTTTAAAAGGCGACGATCTAATAGTTGTCGCCTTTTTTATTAAACTAAATTAAAAAATAATTAGATGAGTTTTTTATTAAATTTTGATATATGTAGTAAAAGTCAATGTAGATTATTTACATTTACTGAAACTACAAATAATATTAGTGTTTTATCTACAGGATGGAATGCTCCTAACCCTGATGTTGTTGATGCTACTGCTGCTACATTAGAAATATTTTTACCTGCTAATACAACAATTGTACCTTCATTTATAATAGATTTATTTGCTACAGGAAACTATCCAACAGATAGTACAGTAGTTGAATATAATATAACAAATACATATTTAGGTTATACTGGAAGATTACCTGACGGTAGATATAAATTTGTATATAAAGTAATTATAAATAATGGTGTAGTTCCAGCAGTAACATATAAACAAACTAAAGAGAAATTTTTAGCTTGTAATGCTAAGTGTTGTGTTGATAAATTATTTGCAGCTATAGAAGATTTTGAATGTGATTGTATGGATGAGGCTAAAGAAAAAGCTTTTAGTGCTTATACCTTACATCAATCAATGATACACGCATCAAATTGTGGACAATCTACCACATTTAATAAATTAAGATTACTTTTAGAAAGACTTTGTAATAACCAAAACTGTTGTAACTAATGTGTATAAATTGTGATGATAATACTACAGATATACCTGTAGGTAATGATGGAGAACCTGGTGCTACAGGTTCTAATGGTTTATTTGGAGGATTTTGTGGTAAGTGGTTATTTTCTACTTCTACTGCAACTGGACCAACAAGTACTTTTTTTAGATTTAATAATACTACTTATTCTTCTGTAACTAATTTATATATATCAGATACAAATTTTGATAGTTTAAATTATGATGCTTTCTTAGATAGTTTTGATAATGGAGGAAGTTTTGGATATGTAAGAATTTATAAAGAATTTGATAATACTAAATTCTGGTTAGGAACAGTTACTTCTGTAACAGATAATGGTGCAGATCATACTATAGGTGTAACTTATATTTTAAGTAATGGAACTTTTTCTGCTAGTGATGCTTTGGTTGTTTGTTTTGATGGTAAAGGTTCTTTACCTACAATCAACCAACAAAGAATAACAACAGTTTTTAGACAATCTGATGTTCCTTATATTTCAACTACTTCAGCTTCTTTTCAAGAAGCGGGTATATTAGTATGGGATCAAACAACATTTGGGGATCCTGTTAAAGTAAAAGTTGTAGTTACTGGAGCTTCAGCAGATAAAGCTTTTAGAATAAAAATTACAGATACTACTGGTACAATAATGTGGAATACAGCTTTTTTAACATCAGGTACTGTTCCTGCTACTTATTATTTAGGAACAATTTTATTAACTCCTGCTTCTAATGATTTAAATTATTTTAAAGTTGAATATTTATCAAATGGAGTAGATCTTTTAAAATTACATTCAATAGATTTTTATAATAAATAATATGAGTGGTTTAATTTCACAAAATAGTTTAGATATAAGACTTCAAAAACTAATATGTTGTATTGGAACTCTTGGTGGAAAGATAGCTGATAATTTATCTATCGGAAGTTGCTATACTGAAAAATTGGAAAAATTAAAAATATTAATAGGTTATCTTGAAGCTTTAGAATGCTATTCAATAAGTGATGAAGATATATTAGCTACTGGAACAATTAAATTAATTAGTATTCCTACATCTGGTGTAGAAATAAATATTTTAGTAAATGGAATAAGTATTTCAGGAATATTTACAACTACTGCTACAGGAATAAATTCTCAATCTAATGCTTTAGTAAATCAAATAAATAGTTATCAATCTACATATGTAGCAACATACACTTTAGGATCACAAACAATAACATTAACAGGTTTATGTACAAATGATACTATTAGTTTAACAACTTCTGATGAAAAACTTACTTATACTGTAATAGGATTTTCTGGAGGATATTGTTCTATAAATTGTTTAACAGAAGATCAAGTATTAGAAATGTTTGAAAGAGTAAGTAAATATTGTGAAATATGTTTTCCTTCAGCAGAGTATAATTTTGTAAGTACACCAGAAGAATAATAAAATAATAAATAAATAAAATGAGTCCACAAGATTTAAGAGAATATTTTAATAAATTTGCCAGTATTGATAATATAGCTGGAGATACATTAAGAAAATTAAGAGTACAATTATATAGCACAACTGGAGCTATTACATCAACAACTGGAGCTTTAAATGTTAATATAAGTTCTGGATTAGCAGCTATGACAAATGATGGTACATTTGCTACACCTACTTTACAAGGGTCTTTAACAGAAACAGCTCCTGCTTCTGATACAGCTTCTAGTGGATTAAATGGTAGATTACAAAGAATAGCACAAAGATTAACAACTATTATATCAGGATTATTTGTAACAGGATTTGATATAGATAATGCTGTACAATCTGCAAATACTAAACCAGTAATAATTGGAGGTAAAGCAGTAACAACAGCAAGTTATGCTCCTGCATATACTGCTGGAGATGCTGTACAAGCTGCTTATGATAAAGATAATGGGGCTTTACTTGTTAATCAAGGAGCATTATCTTCGTTAACAGATAATATATCTTCAATTTATGGAGAATCTATTACAACATCTTATTCTGTTGGAACCAGTAATCTTGCAGTAGCAGCTACAGCTACAGATATTTTTGAAATATCAGGATCTGCATCCAAAGTTGTAAGAATTAAAAAGATAACAGTCTCAGGAGTAGCTACTGCTAATGGTACTTATACTATTCGTCTTGTAAAAAGATCAACTGCTAATACTGTCGGAACATCTTCTACATTAACTATTGTACCTCATGATTCATCTGATGCTGCTGCAACAGCAATTGTTAAATCATATACAGCAAATCCAACAACTGGAACTACTGTAGGAATTATAAAAAATAAAAAAATGACAGTATCAACAGCAGCTACTTCTACAGTTGATGCTAATGTAATTCTCTTTGAATTTGGACAATATGGAGAGAAATCAATTGTGCTTAGAGGGACGTCCGAAATGTTAACAGTAAACTTATCAAATACAACAATTACTGGTGGGACATTGGATATTGATATAACATGGACTGAATCCTCTTCTTAATATGAATTTACGTATCAATACACAAAGATTATTAAGGAATAGATTAAATATAACCCGTGGTTTACAACCTAAAGTTATAGGAGATCTTATAAATGATAATTTTTCAAGACCTGCTCTTGGTTCTGAATCTATATTAACTACTACTGATTCTACAGTTT
>JBKJQV010000382.1:0-8942 GCA_046593815.1 Sediminibacterium sp.
ACCCCTTTCAGATCCTGCATATAAAATATTAGGTTTCTTTTTATCTTCTCTAATTACTTTTATATGCAGGATCTGAAAGGGGTTTTTATTTATCGCAGGATGCAGGTATTAGTTGGCAGGTACTTCAACTGAATCTTCCTATTGTTCCTATAACTGATTTGATGATTCGTGATAATGATTTGGTAGCCGCTACTGCTGGGAGAGCTTTTTGGATCTTGGATGATTTAGGTGCCATTCAACAATACAATGATCAGCAAGGTAAAGTGGTATTGTATCAACCTAAACCATCTTATAAGTATGGTGGAGGTAATGGATTACCCGAAGCAAATACAACTGCAGGGCAGAATGCAGCAGAAGGTGTGATACTAGATTATAACTTAACTACTGTTACAGAAACTGATACATTAACATTGAAAATATTTGATTCTGCTGGTAATCTCATTCGAACTTACTCCAACATTTCAGACGAAAAATATAGTAAATATCCAGGTGGTCCTGCAGCTGCTGAAAAGTTAAGTACTAAAAAAGGGCAAAATCGTTTTTTATGGAATGCTAAAACAGAAACTGTTCATCCAGATATAAAGGGTGTATATGTTTATGGTAATTATGGAGGCTATGCAGTAGCGCCAGGAAAATACAAAGCTAGACTAGACTTCAACCATCAAATAAGCGAGACAGATATATCATTATTAGCCAACCCTAAAATAAATGCTACCGAAAACGATTGGAAAGAACAGCAAATGATATTGGCAACCATTACTGCTAACATAAGTGAAATACATCAGCAAGTTATAGATATTAGAAAACTTAAAAAACAATTAACTCAACAGATTGAAATATTAAAAGAAGTAAAAACAGCCGATACGGTTGTTACTGAAGCAAAAAAAATAAGTAAGGAAATAGAGGACTGGGAAAAAAATATTGTAGAGAGTCGAATCCAGAACGGTCAAGATGTAATTAATTGGCCTAGCAGAATAAATACCGAGTTTTTTAATATTAAAGGAGTTGCTGATGCTGCAGATCCTAGAATAACACAAGGAACCAAAGCACGATTAGCAGATTTACAAGCTCAATGGCAAGCAGAGAAATCCAAATTAACAGATATCAAAAAATCAATTGAAAACTACAATAAGTTGTATAAGATGAAGGGGTTAGAGGCGGTACAATTTTAATGAGCAACTTTTTGATAAAACACATTTTGATTTATCAAAATGAACAAAAAACTTAAATTGTATGTTTAATAAATCTGATTAACTTAATAACTCAACAAGTAATGCTAGAGAATATATTTCCTTCGTTAGATCAAATACCTTCCCAATGGCAATTAAATGGATTTATTGAACAACGTGAATACCTTATAAATGGGCAACTTAGAATATGGGAAGGCCCTATGAATGAGGTTATTTCACCAATAACTATCAATAATGGAGATGGGAATGTGAAAAATTATATTGGTTGTACTCCTTTATTAACTGAGAAGGAATCATTAGAAGCTTTAGATGCTGCTGTTCTTGCATATAATAATGGAACAGGCGAATGGCCTACAATGGTTTTTAAAAAACGAATTGGTCATGTAGAACATTTTTTGCTCGAAATGAAAAAGCAAAGAACCGATGTGGTGAAATTATTAATGTGGGAGATTGGTAAAAATTTACAAGACAGTGAAAAAGAATTTGATCGTACCTGTATTTATATTGAAGATACGATCAAGGAATTTAAAAATCTTGACCGAAGAAATTCAAAGTTCGAAAATGAAGAAGGGATTATTGCTCAAATTCGTAGAGTGCCTTTGGGAGTAGCTTTGTGTATGGGACCATATAATTATCCATTGAATGAAACTTTTACAACTTTAATTCCTGCATTGCTAATGGGAAACACTGTTGTGTTTAAGCCAGCAAAGTATGGTGTATTGTTTTTAAAACCTTTACTGAATGTATTTAACGAATGCTTTCCAAAAGGAGTGATCAATATAATATATGGAAAAGGCAGAGAAACTGTTGGTGCAATGATGGAGACTGGTAATGTAGATGTTTTTGCATTTATTGGTACTAACAAGGGCGCAACCGATATTAAAAAATTACATCCTAAACCTCATAGGCTTAGAAGTGTTTTGGGTCTTGATGCAAAAAATCCAGCCATTATTTTACCAGATGCAGATATTGATATTACTGTTAATGAAGTTGTGGCAGGTTCACTTTCTTTTAATGGGCAACGTTGCACCGCTTTAAAAATAATATTTGTACATGAAAATATAACTGAAAAGTTTATTCCCAAATTTTTAGAAGCTGTTGCTAAATTAAAAATCGGAATGCCTTGGGAAGATGGTGTAAAAATTACTCCTTTACCCGAACCTGGCAAAACAGATTATTTAACCGACCTAGTAAATGATGCTAAATTAAATGGTGCAGTTGTAATTAATGAAAATGGCGGAGAAGTAAATGATACATTTTTCTTTCCTGCTGTATTATATCCAGTAAACGATAAAATGAAAATTTATAGGGAGGAACAATTTGGACCCATAGTTCCTATAGTTTCTTATAAAAATATTGATGAAGTGATCAACTACATCATCCAATCTAATTTCGGACAACAGCTAAGTATATTTGGGAATGATGCTAAAAAAATAGGATCATTAATTGATGAATTAGCCAATCAGGTTGGTCGTATCAATATCAATGCACAATGTCAACGTGGGCCAGATGTATTACCTTTTAGCGGAAGAAAAGACAGTGCTGAAGGCACATTGAGTGTAGCGGATGCGTTAAGGGCTTTTAGTATTCGAATTTTGATTGCTACAAAAGATAATGATGTTAACAAGGAAATAGTTCAAACCATCGTTCGAGAAAACTTAAGTAATAACCTCCGACTTGATTATATATTTTAAAATTTATTGTAGTTTCTAAAAAACTAACAATTAATAATCAATAGTAATATCCAAAAATAATATTCATTTCGTTTTCACTTGTTAATCCAAAACCTATCACTTTGCTAGTTGTATTATTATAAGTTACTACGCTAGTTAGTCCTTCTCCAGATTTTAATAAAATAGGTGCTGGAAAATTGATCACCTTTGGATGCTCCCAATCAAGATTTTCATAAACTATCTCACCATTTCGTAAGCCACCAAAGATTTTTATTTGAAATTTCTCGCCCGTTTTATGAAAATGTGAAGTGAGCATGAATACCGTTACTGGTTGTGTAAAAGTATAATTTGTTGTGATGGTTGTACGAGAATTGGCAGCAATTGAAAAATTATAATTCGAAAAATTAATCGACTGTGCTTCTTTCACTACAGCAGATTGCGGAACTGTATAAACATTAAGGTAATTTTCACCAGTAAGTCCTCCTGCTTGTTTGTTAAAATAATGTGCATTCAAATCCCAAGATGTACCTGCAGGTACTTTCAGCGCAATGCCAGTCGGAAAATTATAGGTTTGATTAACATCAGTACCGCCACCCAAGAAAATATGATTCTGCATCTGTGTAAAAGTATTTGCATTTATAGACCCATCCGGATTATATAAATCTCTTAAACTGTTTACAGGGGGTAGTAAACTGGTATTTTGAAATCCATATAATACAAAATGATGGCTGTTGGGCCTGCCTTGCATCGTAAATTTATTTACATAAATAGTTGATGTATTGGGCGTATTTCTGTTCATGAACACTTCTCGTTCAGTGTTGGGAATTACAATAAATGGTTCAATTTTCAATTGAAATCCTTCTGAAGGTAAAGGCGCAGCAAGGGGTACAAATGTTTGTATGCATTGGTTGGAATTGGTTAACACAGCTTCATCCACAACAGAGCCTGTTTTAGGTGCACCATTGCTAATCCATTGTTTAATAAATTCAATTTTACCAAGTGATAAATATGCTGAACCCAGTGGCATAGAAGATCCGTATTTTGTTCCGCTAGGAGATTGGCAATCTGTTTTTAAGTAAAGTAAACTTTGTAAATAATTTCCCGGTTTAACTCTTGAGATTCCATCTGAGTTTGCTGCTGCGTTTTTTGATGTAACATTGAAAAGATTTTCGTAAGCTACAGCCGGTGTTAAAATTAAATTATGTTGTATATAAGTAGCGTCCGATGCAGATAGATGGCATCCACTAGTAGCACAAGATGGGGTTAAAATATTATCTTGAATAATAGCCCAAGTATCTTTTGCTTTATTAGTTCCGGTAGAAGAAGTGTCTGTGTTTTTATTACAAGATTGTACCATTAGAATACAGATAAATGTAAATAGGCATATAATGGAGGTAACTAGAATCTTCATTTATAAATATTTATAGTTATAAATATACACTTAATCTGCTGTTAAGAATTGTTATATAAAAACGCTGCTACGACTTAAATTCTTTAAGTATTTATTGGAAATAAGCTTTTCTGCCTCCATTTATTGAGATTTAATCCATTTGCCATTCAGCAGCAAAAATTACCGTTCATGATAAAACATTGTACTATGTAAAGCACGGTAGTTAGTTTTGTTTTGTAATAGTTTAAAGCTAGAACTAAATAAAACTAAAATAAAATGAAAAATTTAACCAAAACCCTAATGTTGTTGATTCTTTCAGCCTTTACAATAGGCTTAAACGCTCAACAGAATGCCGCTGAATTAACTGGAAAAACTATTTCTAACCAAAATCCTATAGAGTCTGTACTGGTTAGTTTATTAAAAGCTAAAGACTCTTCTTTGGTAAAAACGGCAATTTCCGATAAAAATGGTACCTATCTATTTCAAAACATTACAGCTGGCAAGTACCTATTAAGCGCAAATTTGATTGGATATAGAAAGACATTTTCTGCAATTATAGATATAAATGGAACAGATCAAAAAGCAGTTCCAGATTTTCAATTAGTACCATCAAGCAAGGTCTTAGATGAAGTTTCTGTCAGCTCCAAAAAACCTTTGCTACATCAACTAACCGATAGAATGGTAGTAAATGTAGATGCCTCTCCAACCAATATTGGAGCAAACGCTTTGGAGGTACTCGAAAAATCTCCCGGAATAACTGTTGATAAAGATGGTAATATCAGCCTAAAAGGAAAAGAAGGTGTATTGGTATATATGGATGGTAGACCTTCTTATTTATCTGGTCAAGACCTAACAAATCTACTCAGAAATATGCAGGCTAGTCAGCTAGATCAAATTGAAATAATGACCAACCCGCCTGCTAAATATGATGCTGCTGGTAAAGCAGGCATAATCAATATCAAAACCAAGAAAAATAAGGTATTCGGTTTTAATGGTTCAGTTACTGTTGGGTATGGTCAAGGAGTTTATTCAAGAAATAACCAAAGTGTAAACTTGAATTATAGAAAAGATAAAATGAACATTTTTGGAAACATTAGTCACAATGATCGTAACGGATTTCAAAACTTATCTATCAACAGAAGCTTTATCGATAATGGTTCTAAAAAAGTAGTTTCACTTTTTGAACAAATTACTGATATGAAAAGAACGAATAGTAGTAATAATGTAAAAGTTGGGGTGGATTTTTTTGCTAGCAAAAAAACTACAGTTGGTTTAGTGGTAAGTGGGTTTATCAATCCAGAAAATCAATTTAGTGAAGGCAATATTAATATCTTCAACGAAAATCATGTATTAACAAACAATACTAAAGCAGTTTCTAAAAGTGATAATAAATGGGAGAATTTAAGTGGCAATTTTAATATTAGACAATTATTGGATACTACTGGTTCGGAAGTTACTTTCGATGCTGATTATATAAAATATAAAAGTAGCAATAATCAAAACCTAAGCAATGCGTATTACAATCAGTTTGGGACACCTACTATTAAACCAGATAATTTAATTGGATATTTACCTCAGCAAATTGAAATTTATAGCGCAAAAGTTGATTTTATTCATCCTCTTAAAAAGGGATCTAAAATAGAAGCTGGACTTAAAAGTAGTTTTGTTTCTACTGATGCAAATGCAGTATACGATAGTTTAATAAATGGGAAAAGAGTTAATGATGTTGGAAGAAGTAATCACTTTATTTATAAGGAAAACATTAATGCAACTTATGTTAACTTCTCTAAACCTTTTGGCGAAAAATTCAGTATCCAGTTGGGTTTGAGGGCAGAACAAACTATTGCTAAAGGTAATCAGCTAACAACTAATATTCAATTCGATAGAAACTATATTCAACTTTTTCCAACGGCATACTTTCAATACAATGCTAATAAAAATAATAGCTTTATTCTAAATTATGGTAAGCGTATACGCCGACCAGATTATGAAAGCTTAAACCCATTTGTAGAGTTTTTAGACAAGTATACTTTTGAACAAGGGAACCCATATTTGTTACCAGAGTTTAGTCATAATGTAGAATTAAGTCACACTTTCAAAGGCTTTTTAACTACTACATTAAATTTTACAAATACTACGGATATCATTCAAGGTGTTTTAATTCAAAATAATATTGCAAATGAAACTTACATAAAGCAAGAGAATATAGCTAATCAAAAACAATATGGTATTGCCATCAATGCTTCTAATCAATATACAAAATGGTGGAGTGGAAATATTTATGTAAATATTTTTCACAATGAATTTAATGGAATTATAAGTGGAGATGTAGTAAAACAAAATGCAACAACAGCATTATTAAATGTAAGTCAACAATTTAAATTCAATAAGGGATGGAATGCAGAAGTAAGTGGATTTTATAGAACAGAAGGGTTAGAGGGATTATTTGTTATCAAACCATTCGGAGTAATTAATTTTGGAGTTGGAAAACAAATTTTGAAAAATAAAGGATCTATTCGATTAAATGTAAAAGATGTGTTTTGGTCTCAGCAAATTAAAGGGGTTGTAAAATACGGATCTATTGATGCTAATTTCCAACAATTCAATGATAATAGAGTTGTAAATATCAGTTTCACTTATCGTTTTAGTAAAGGTAAAGCAGTTACAAGTCAGCGTAAAAGAGGTGGTGCAGAAGATGAACAAAGTAGAGTAGGAGCTGGAAAGAATTAAGTATTTTTGTAAAAAATATTTATTATGCCATCTTTTGATATTTCAAGCGCTGTCGATTTACAAATACTGGATAATGCCATCAATACAGTAAAAAAAGAAATTGCCACTAGGTACGATTTTAGAGACACTACAGTAAAAGTTGATCTAAATAAGAAAGATTTTGTGGTTTCTCTAGAAGTTGGGAGCGATATGCAAATGAAACAATTAATCGACGTACTTATTAGTAGATCCATGAAGCAGGGAATTGATGGCAATGCATTCGATTTTACTAAAGATGCTTATCCAAGTGGCAAAGTGGTAAAAAAGGAAGTTGCTGTAAGAAATGGGTTAAAACAAGAAGATGCTAAGAAAATTGTAAAAATGATCAAGGATAATGGTTTTAAGGTTCAGGCTGCCATTATGGATGATATTATAAGAGTTACGGGTAAAAAACTCGATGATCTGCAAGAAGTAATTGCAAAATGCAAGACGGGCGACTTTGGTATTCCGCTTCAATTTGTAAATATGAAAGGCTAAAATTGAGCTTTTATATCTATTCTTTTGGTAAAAACGTCAAATTTCACTAATTTCGCCATCCAAATTAATAATCGTACGGCCAAATCCGTACCACCTAAAACAAATAATATGAAGCAAGGTATCCATCCAGAAAGTTATCGTTTTGTAGTTTTCAAAGACATGAGTAACGGAACAACTTTCTTGAGCAAATCTACCGCACAAACCAAAGAAACCATTACTTGGGATGATGGTAAAGAATATCCAGTAATTAAATTGGAGATTTCTAACACTTCACACCCTTTCTATACAGGTAAAAATGTATTGGTAGACACAGCTGGTAGAATCGATAAGTTTAAAAAGCGTTACGCGAAAAAGGACTAACTCAACCTATTTTAATTATAAATCCTGCTTTGTGAAGCGGGATTTTTTTTGCACTTTCATTGATTATCTTTACAACCAATTTATAAACCATGCAATTAGACATTCTGGCTTTTGGTGTTCATCCTGATGATGTAGAACTTGGCTGTGCTGGCACTTTACTTGCTGCACATAAAGAGGGTAAAAAAACGGGAATAATAGATTTAACTCAAGGCGAATTGGGTACTAGAGGAACTGCAGCTACTCGATTAATAGAAGCAACTAATGCAGCTGCTATTCTGAGCGTACATCATAGAGAAAATTTAAAAATGGCTGATGGATTTTTTCAAAATGATGAGGAAAATCAACGTAAAATTATTGAGGTTATAAGAAGGTTTAAGCCTGAAATAATTTTTGCAAATGCACCTGAAGATCGTCACCCCGACCATGGTAGAAGCGCTAAATTAGTTGCAGATGCAGCATTTTTATCTGGATTAAGAAAAGTGGAAACAATAGATGCAAATGGTAATTTACAAGAGGCTTTCCGACCAAGTTATGTATTTCATTATATTCAAGACCGTTTTTTAGAACCTAGTTTCGTAATTGATATTTCGACATTTATGGATCTAAAAATGGAAGCAGTTTTAGCATATCAAACTCAGTTTCATAACCCCAATTTAAATGAACCTCAAACCTATATTTCATCTCCCCAATTTTTAGATACAGTTAGGGGTAGAGATGCAATGTTAGGAAAAAGAATTGGTGTTGAATTTGCAGAAGGTTTTATTACCGAAAAAACAATTGGGATTAGTAGTTTAGATGCATTTATAAAAAGAACAACCTAAATTATATGAGTAATGTAAAAGTGGGACTGGTGCAAATGAGTTGTACTAGTAGTAAAGAAGAAAATATATCGAAAGCAATAGATGGTATAAAGAATGCAGCAGCTCAAGGAGCACAAATTATTTGCTTACAAGAATTATTCACTTCATTGTATTTCTGTGATGTTGAAGAGTATGATAACTTTAAATTAGCTGAATCAATTCCTGGTAAATCAACTGATACCTTGAGTAAAGTTGCTGCTGATTTAAATATTGTTATAATCGC
>JBKJQV010000010.1:0-8588 GCA_046593815.1 Sediminibacterium sp.
CAATTGGGGGGTGGTATGTGCTTTTTTGTCACCTATTTTATATCCCAATTTGGTTTACCAATGGCGGCATAGAAGGCCCTACAATTATTGCATACAGCCTTATTTTGGTTGTAGCTATGTTCATTCTTCCAAAGAAATACCATTCTCCTTTTATTGGTGTAACAATTGCAATAATAATGATCTTGATTTTTTTGGAACAATTGCATCCTGATTGGGTAATTCCTTACGCAAATGAAAAAGTTCGACAAACAGATTTATTAGTAACACTCTTTCTCTATTTTGGTATAATTGGGGCAACAAGTAGTTTATATAAACGCACTTATGATATTGAAAGAGATATGCTAATTAAAAAATCAATTGATTTAGAAGAGTCGCGAGAATTTTTATCAGAAACCAAAATACAAGCCGAAGAAGCAACAAAAGCTAAGTCAAATTTTTTGGCCAATATGAGTCACGAAATAAGGACTCCATTAAATGGAATTATTGGTACAATAGATTTAATGAATCATACCACATTATCGGCAGAACAAGATGAATTAATGCATTCTCTCAAACAAAGTAGTACTATTTTATTAGAGATCATTAATGATGTTTTAGATATTTCTAAAATTGAAGCTGATAAGCTCGAATTATTCGAAGGTCCTTGCAGCTTATCTGCAGTTATTAATAATGTAGTTTCAATTTGTTCTCCAAGAATAAATGCTCTACAAAAAAATATTCAGCTAAGCGTTAATATTCATAAAGAAGTTGAAGCAGAAATTATTGCAGATGAAAGTAGACTCAAACAGATTCTAATAAATCTTGTAGGTAATGCAATTAAGTTTACAGAAGAGGGTTCTATTAAAATCGAAGTAAATGCTTTACCCATCGACGAATCATTACAAGAATTACAATTTGCAATAGCTGATACTGGTATTGGAATAAGCGATGATCATATCCGTAATCTTTTTGTACCATTTAGTCAAATAGATAACTCTGCAACTAGAAAGCATAGTGGAACAGGATTGGGCCTTTCTATTTGTAAAAAAATTATTGAAGAAATGGGTGGAAGAATATGGATTGAAAGTGCCGTTGGTAAGGGTACTACTTTTAATTTTATACTTCCAGTTCAAATTAATTTAGTAAAAAGTATAAATACACATTTAACTCCTATAGATACTAGTGACACCAAATTAAGCAAACTGAAAATGATAAAAATTTTAGTAGCAGAAGACAATGGAATGAATCAATTATTGGCTAAAAAAATGTTTGCGAAAATTGGATACCCAATTGAAATTGCCAATAATGGTCAGGAAGCTTGTGAAATGGCCAAAACAAATAATTATGATATTATTTTTATGGATATTCATATGCCAGTTATGGACGGATTAGAAGCAACTATACAAATATTAAAAAGTAAAGCTCAGCAATTACCTATTATTGTAGCAATGACTGCTAACGTTGTTAAAGAGGCAGAAGAAGATTGCTTAGCTGTTGGCATGAAAGACATCATTACAAAACCATTTACAATAGATCAATTAAGAAAGTTGTTAGATAAGTGGATTAGTTTGGAGCGCTCCATATGAAAATAAATTATTTTATTCTTCCGTTATTATTTTTTGTTTTTTGTTTTTTAGGAAGCATTTATTTATTTACAATACCTGGTGAAGAATTGCCGACTATGAGCTGGTTGAAAATACCTTATTTAGATAAATATATTCATATTGGTATATTTTTTACACTTTGTGTAACCGCTGCCACCATAAGAAGTAGATTTAGTAATGGCAAAATCACCTATTTAGTTATTGCTATTATTTCAACAGTATTTATTTTTTATGGAATAGGTGTAGAATATTATCAAGAAAATTTTGTTGAAGGAAGAGCGTTTGAATTAGCTGATATTTTAGCCGATTCAATAGGATGTTTACTTTTCTTAGTTTGGTTTTATTTTGGGGGCTTTGCTAAAAAAAGTTGGCCTCTGTAGAAACAGAGGCCTCAACCAAAACTAACTGCTTATGAGAAAACGTTTAACTAATTTGCTTTTTTAATAGATACTACACTGTTTAACTTTGCTGCCTTATAAAGGTCTATATTATAGACGATATTAAATGAGAAAAGATTAATAAGGTATTGTTAAAAGAAATAAGTGAGGTTTGTTCAAAAATTATCATTTAAACAAGCTATTCCTTCAATCAGCCATATAAGTCTTATTTTTAACCCCATTATGTCTTATTTTAACTGGAACGATAGCGTAAACTTCATGAGCAAACTAACACCACAAAGGTTTTGGAATGCCACTAAAGTGTATGTAAGCTATCAAATTTCTAAAATAGCCAAAAAGCCCATACAATGGGGGTTTCCAATTTCTATATCCTTTGAGCCAACTACTTCTTGTAACCTTCGTTGCCCAGAATGCCCAAGTGGATTAAGAGAATTTACCCGTCCAACAGGTATGCTACAAAAAGATTTTTTTAAGGAAACCATAGATGATATCTATAAAGACCTGCTCTATTTGATCTTTTATTTTCAAGGTGAACCCTACCTTAATCCCAATTTTTTGGAAATGGTAGCTTATGCTAATCAAAAAGGTATTTATACAGCTACGTCGACCAATGCCCATTATTTAACCGACCAAAAAGCTAAAGAAACAGTTGAAAGTGGATTAGATCGTTTAATTATTTCAATAGACGGAACTTCCCAAGATGTATATCAGCAATATAGGGTTGGAGGAAATTTAGAAAAAGTAATAGAAGGAGCTAAAAATATAGTAAAATGGAAAAAACAGCTTAATAGCAAAACTCCATTTGTTTTTTTCCAGTTTTTAGTTGTAAAACCCAATGAACATCAAATAGAAGCAATTAAAAAATTAGGCAAAGAAATTGGTGTAGATGAAGTGCGTTTTAAAACAGCACAGGTGTACGACTTTGAGAATGATCCTAATAAATTAATTCCGCTTAATAATAAATACAGTAGATATAAAAAGGATGGTTCAGGTAAAATGAAAGTTAAAAATGGACTTAGCAATCATTGCTGGAAATTATGGCATGCGAATGTAATTACCTGGGATGGATTAGTAGTTCCTTGCTGCTTTGATAAAGATGCCACACATCAATTAGGAAATTTAAAAACACAATCCTTTAAAGAAACCTGGAACAATGCTAATTATCAACAATTTAGGAAAGAACTTATGAGTAGTAGGAAGAACATAGATATATGCGCTAATTGCAGTGAAGGACTAAATGTTTGGGAGGATTAATATGAGTCTAGAAAAAGATATTCAACAAAAGTCATTTAGAAACGAGCATCAAAAAGCTGCAGTAAATATTTTATTTTCTGCAAACTGGCTAAACGAACAGATTAAAACTTTTTTATTAGAAGAAGATATAACGCCGCAACAATACAATATACTCCGAATTCTTAGAGGCAGTAATAAACCAATAAGCACTTTACAAATAAGAGAACGGATGTTAGATAAAATGAGTGATACAAGTAGAATTGTAGATCGATTATTACTAAAAGGTTTGGTTGAAAAGAAAATATCTTGTGCTGATAAGCGTTTAGTAGATGTAAATATTGCCAAAAAAGGACTGGCATTAATAGAAAGATTGAATCAGAAAAACGATTCTCTAGATGGAATACTTAATCAACTAAACAATGATGAAGTAGTTATTTTGAACGATCTATTAGATAAAATGCGCAATAAGAAGTAATTCAAAAAACAATATTGTACAATGAAAAATTGGAGGAAATTAATAATTACGATTGGGTTGATAATATGTATTTATTCAACAAAAGCACAACAATCACCTAATTATGAATTTAGAGGTGTTTGGGTTGCGAGTGTTGAAAATATTGATTGGCCTAGCAAAAAAACATTAACTGTTGCTCAACAAAAAGAAGAGTACATCAATTTGTTGAATATGCACCAAGCCAATGGAATGAATGCAGTGGTTGTTCAAATTCGTCCTGCAGGAGATGCATTATACCCCTCTCAATACGAGCCATGGAGCGAATATTTAACTGGTAAACAGGGGCTTCCACCCGTTCCTTATTATGATCCGCTCGAATTTATGATTCTTGAAACCCATAAAAGAGGAATGGAATTTCATGCATGGATTAATCCTTATCGTGCCGTTTTCAATATTTCAAAATCTTCTATTGCTCCCACACATATTACCAAACTTCATCCAGAATGGTTTGTAGTGTATGGCACAACGAAATATTTTAACCCTGGGTTACCAGAAGTTCGCGAACATACAATTAGAGTAATCAAAGATATTGTTGCTAGGTATGATATTGATGCTATTCACATGGATGATTATTTCTATCCATATAGAATTTCAGGTAAAGAGTTTCCTGATCAAAAAACATTTGAACAATATGGAAATGGCTTAAATAAAGATACATGGAGAAGAAGTAATTGCGACAGTGTTATTGTGCAACTTTATAGAACGATAAGAAGTACTAATCCAAGAGTAAAATTTGGTATTAGTCCCTTTGGCGTTTGGAGAAATAAATCGCAAGACCCAATGGGTAGTGATACAAAAGCTGGACAAACCAATTATGATGATTTATACGCCGATATATTATTGTGGTTAGATAAAGGATGGATAGATTATGTAACACCTCAGCTATATTGGGAACGAGGACATAAATTAGCGGACTACGATGTATTACTAAAATGGTGGAACGATTTTGGATATGGAAAACATATTTATATTGGTCAGGGCATTTATAGAGCTGGTAGTAATGAGGCATGGAAGAATAAAAACGAATTGCCTAGTCAAATTCAAGAACTAAGAAAATACAAAAACACACAAGGCAGTATTTATTTTAGTAGTAAATCATTTGAGAAAAATCCAAATGGCTGGAATGATAGTTTAAAAAATAATTATTACAAATACCCAGCCTTAGTACCTCCAATGCCATGGATTAATAATGACGCACCGGAGCTGCCAATCATTAAAATTTTAAATAGCAATGTTCTTCAACTTACTTATAATGGTCCATTGGGTCTAAAAGGGTTTGGTGTTTTCTTAGTACCAAATAATAAAGAAGCAACATTCATTAATGGGCAATTAGTTCAATTAATTGTTACTGATAAAACAGCTGTACTAGATTTAAGTAAAGTACCTGATACTACCAATAAAAAAATATGTGTTGCTACAATAGATATAAATAATAATGTGAGTGCACTTAAAGCAATTAATTAAATACATTTTTAATATTATCGGATGCAAAACTATAATATATTTTAGTTCCATTCTATTGATTGCATGTTTGATGGTTACAAAGAAGGCTTCTAGCCAAGTAGTAAATACAGGATTAAATGATACAACAAAAAGTACTACTTTGAGTAAATGGAGTATCAATTTTTATATAGATACTTATTATGGAACAAATTTTAAGGGTAGCAATACAAAGCCAATTCCTTATATGGTTTCAATGAACCAAAACGGGCAATTCAATATCAATTTAGGAGCGGTAGATATTCGTTATCAAAGTAAAAAAATTAGGGCTAAATTAATGCCAGGTGTTGGAAGTTATATGAACGCTAATTATACAAATGAAAATGGTATTGCAAAATATATTGTAGAAGCATCTGCAGGAATGCTGCTTTCAAAAAAACACAATGCTTGGTTAGATTTTGGTGTATTAGGATCTCCATATACCAATGAAAGTGCTATTAGTAAAGATCAGTTAATTTATACTCGATCATTGGGACCAGAATATGCTCCTTACTATTTAACTGGTGCAAAATTGTCGATGCAAATCAATAAAAAAATAAATGCATATCTCTATTTAATTTCAGGCTGGCAAAAAATAACCATTCCTTCAAATAGTATTGCAATAGGAACACAAGTTGAATATCGACCTAACGATAAATTGTTGGTGAACTGGAATACTTATTTTGGCGATGAATATTCAATTGAAAATCCAAATTATGCCAAAAGGTATTTTACAGATTTATACTTTATATATACTGCTAATAAAAAGCTTACATTATCTTCTTGTTTATATGCTGGAATTCAAGAGAGGTATAATGGTTTTTATGATAAAAGAAGTATTGGTTGGGGTCAAATAAACTTTATTGGGAAATACAACTTTACTAATAGCTTCTCAATTTCAGGTAGAATAGAACGATTTATAGACCCTCAATCAATAATGGTTTTCCCTATTACTGGCATTAAAGGATTTAATACAAGTAGTGTTGCGTTATGCACCAACTATTCTGTAAATAAGCATTTTTTATGGAGAACCGAATTCAGAATGTTCTCCTCTAAAAAGCCTGTGTTTGAAGATCAGAACGGAATTGCAATTAATAAAATGAATTGGGGTATTACTAGCCTAGCCATAAGCTTTTAGCCAAAAACTACTTCATTCACCGCTCCTGAAAATTTACCAAATTTTTTGTCTACTGCAGAATATCGAAAATTGAATATTCCAGTAAGTTGGCTTTTAACCATTATAACATTAGCTATATCTCCTAATAACCAAAGCGGTAATTTATAATGAACTATATCTGTCATTTCTACTCCACCTTCAATGGCTTTAAAATGATGTTGATGATGCCACATGCTATATGGACCAAACCTTTGTTCATCTATAAAATATTGATGATCTACAACTTGAGTAATTTCAGTCATCCAATACAATGGAATACCCAAAATAGGCTTTACAGTATATTCTATAATTTGACCAGCATACATTTTATCGCCATGGTGCTTACTTACAATATTAAACCCTAGGTTGCTCGGAGTAATATCTTTAAGGTTATCGGGCTTGCTAAAAAAATCCCAAGCTGCCTCTAATGAAATGGGTATTTTTTGAATAGTTTTAATGCTATAGACTTTCGACATAATATAAATAGTTAATAAAATAACAGTTTTAGGGTAATAATGTTCATGGTATCTTTATTGTATGGCAACAAGGCAGGAACAGATAGCACAATTTAATCAAATTTATAGTTTACTCAATGCAGAGCAAAAAAGGGCGGTTGATACACTGGAAGGACCTGTAATGGTTATTGCAGGACCTGGAACTGGAAAAACACAGATACTCAGTGCAAGAATTGGAAAAATTTTATTAGAAACAGATACCAAGCCAGAAAATATTCTTTGCTTAACTTATACAGATGCTGGAGTTGTTGCCATGCGCAAACGTTTACTGGGCTTTATTGGTGCAGATTCATACAAAGTAAATATTTACACTTTTCACGCATTTTGTAATGATATAATTCAGGACAATCTTTCACTATTTGAGAAAACATCCCTCGATCCTATTTCTGAATTAGAAAGTATTGAATTGTTTAAAGACTTAATAGATGCTTTTCCAAAAAATCATCCGCTAAAAAGATATAGAGGAGATGTTTACTTTGAAATTAATAACCTGAAGCAACTATTTAGTAATATGAAGAGAGAGGGTTGGACGCCCGATCAGATTAACCAAGCGATTGATTCCTACATTAAAGATTTGCCAACTAGAGAAGAATTTATTTATCAGCGTGCATATAAGCAATTTAAGAAAGGAGATGTAAAACAGAATAAATTAGATGAAGCTGCAGAGAAGATGGAAAAACTACAAGCTGCGGTAAATGAGTTTGATCATTTTCAGGAATTAATGAAAAAAAGAAATCGTTATGATTTTGATGATATGATCAACTGGGTATTAAAAGAGTTTAAAGAAAACAAAACTTTAATGGCTCGCTATCAAGAGCAATATCAATATATATTGGTAGATGAATACCAAGATACAAGCGGAACACAAAACAAATTGGTGGAGTTGCTTACCGGATTTTGGGAGCAGCCAAATATTTTTGTTGTTGGTGATGATGATCAAAGCATCTACAGATTCCAAGGGGCAAATATTGAAAACATGGAACAGTTTGCTGGTAAACATGCTGATTCCTTACTAACGATTGTATTGAGTAATAATTATAGATCTACACAACCCATACTAGATATTTCAAAAACGTTAATTGATAGGAATGAAGAAAGATTGGTAAAGAAAATAGATGGACTATCAAAAAACTTACAAGCAGCCAATACATCAATCAATACAATAAAAACATTGCCAACTATTGCTGAATACGAAAATCAGCAACAAGAAATGATTCAACTAACTGTAGAAGTAGCATCCTTATTAGAAAAGGGAGTAGAGCCAGGGAAGATTGCCATCATTTATAAAGAAAATAAATATGGCGAAGCATTAAGTGCTTATTTTAAACAAAAAAATATCCCTGTATATAGTAAACGAAATTTGAATATTCTACAAATACCGCTTGCTCAAAAAATAATTTTAGTATTAAAATATTTAGCTGCAGAACATGATATTCCTTATGGTGGAGATGAGATGTTATTCGAGATCTTACATTTTGATTGGTTCCAAATTCAACCTATTGAAATTGCAAAAATTAGCGCTGCTGTTGCCGATAAAAGATTTGCTGATGCCAAAACATCTATTAGAAAATATATTTACGATAAAGTAAATTTACCTGCTAAAGATTTATTTAGCACACCAATACAAGGGTTAAAGCAAGCAAACGATGCATTAGAAGCGTTAATTGGAGATGTTCCGAACACAACGCTTCAACATTTATTTGAAACCCT
>JBKJQV010000030.1:0-4369 GCA_046593815.1 Sediminibacterium sp.
TCTTTCTTTTACAAGAATAAAAGCACCTTTTGCTGGAAGTATAGATAGGATTCGATTTAAAAAAGGAAGTTTGATAGATGAAGGGACTTTATTAACAACTTTATCAAATAACAAAGAGGTATATGCATATTTCAATGTGTCGGAAGTAGAGTACTTGGATTATAAAAATAGGAAGACAGACGACAAGCAAAAAGCCACTTTAATATTGGCTAATAATCAACCACATAAGTACAAAGGTGCTATTGAAACCATTGAGAGTGAATTTGATAACACTACAGGTAATATTGCTTTCAGGGCTAAATTTCCTAATCCCGAATTATTGTTAAAACATGGCGAGACTGGTAAAGTACGTTTAACTGTTCAAATTCAACAGGCATTAATCATACCTCAAAAAGCAACTTTTGAATTACAAGATAAAATATATGTGTTTGTTATAGACAAGGATAATAAAATTAAATCTAGAAATATTATTGTTAAACAAAAATTATCCAATTTGTATATCATTGAATCTGGTCTATCGGTAAATGATAAAATTCTTTTGGAAGGGATTCAAAGTGTAAAGGAAGATGATAAAATCCAAACTGAATTCATCCAACCAAAACAAGTTATTACTCAATTACAATTAATAAAACAATAGGAACTTAATATTTAATCAAAGTAATTAATATGTTCAATAAATTTATACAGAGGCCTGTACTTTCTATTGTTATATCTCTCATAATAGTTTTTTTAGGAGCATTGGCTTTAATAAAATTACCTGTAACTCAATTTCCTTCAATTTCGCCACCAAAAGTAAATATTAATGCAGATTATCCTGGTGCTAATGGTGAGTTGATGATTAAATCGGTTGTTATACCTCTCGAAAGAGCTATCAACGGAGTTCCAGGGATGAAATACATTGCATCAGATGCAGGTAATGATGGTACTGCAACAATTCAAGTTGTTTTTGAATTAGGAACAGATCCAAATATTGCATCTGTTAATGTTCAAAATCGTGTTGCAGCCGTAGTAAATAAACTTCCTCCAATTGTGGTTAGAGAAGGTGTGAAAATTACTAGAGAAGAATCGAATATGCTTCTATACATTAATTTGTATAGTGATGATCCAAGTTTGGATGTAAACTTCCTTTATAATTTTGCAGATATCAATTTGCTTTCAGAATTAAAAAGAGTGGATGGTGTAGGATATGCGGATGTGCTTGGAGATCGGGAATACTCAATGCGTGTTTGGTTAAAGCCTGATCGAATGTTTGCTTATAAAGTTTCATCTAATGATGTTATGAAAGTTTTAGGCGAACAAAGTTTAGAAGCTTCTCCAGGAAGATTAGGCGAAAGTTCAGGAAAAAAATCTCAGGCATTTGAATATGTTTTAAAATATCCTGGAAGGTATACTACTAAAGAGCAGTATGAAAATATTGTAGTAAGATCAACTCCAAATGGTGAATTACTTCGTATAAAAGATATTGCTGATGTTGAATTTGGAAACACTTACTATGATTTATATTCAAAGTTAAATGGGAAGCCATCAGCAGCAATAGTAATTAAGCAATCTTATGGAAGTAATGCAAGTGAAGTAATAAAAAATGTAAAAAAGAAATTAGAAGAAATTAAAACTAATTCATTTCCTAAAGGAATGAGTTATCAACTCGGATATGATGTTTCTAAATTTTTAGATGCTTCAATTGAAAAGGTATTGCACACATTAATAGAAGCGTTTTTATTGGTTTCTTTGGTAGTATTTATATTTTTGGGTGATTGGAGGTCTACTTTAATACCTGCTATTGCCGTGCCAGTTTCATTGGTAGGGACTTTCTTTTTTATGCAACTTTTTGGCATTACACTAAATCTAATCACTTTATTTGCTTTGGTATTGGCTATTGGTATTGTGGTAGATGATGCCATTGTTGTAGTAGAGGCTGTTCATGCTAAAATGGAAGAAAATAATTTGAATCCACTTTTGGCAACTAAATTGGCTATGAAAGAAATAGGAGGGGCCATTATATCTATTACTTTAGTAATGGCTGCAGTGTTTATTCCTATTTCATTTATGTCAGGTCCTGTTGGTATTTTTTATCGGCAGTTCTCAGTAACAATGGCAACTGCCATTATTTTATCAGGAGTTGTTGCACTAACTTTTACACCCGCCTTGTGTGCAATGATGTTGAAAAATAATCATGGACTTACTAAGAAAAAAACAATTCTAAATAGATTTTTAACAGGCTTTAATAATGGATTTAATAATACGCAAGTAAAGTATAAAAAATTAATAGGCTTTATTGTGAATAGGAGAGTACTTACTTTTTTAACGTTGATATTATTTTGCTTAGGTACTTGGGGGTTAAGTTCAAGTGTGCCATCAGGATTCATACCTAATGAAGACCAAGGATTGTTTTATGCAATTATACTTACTCCTCCTGGTTCAACTTTAGAAAGAACAGATGAAGTTGCTATGCAACTTCAAAAAATTGCTACTAGTATAGATGAAATTAAATCTGTTTCAACTATGTCTGGATATGAAATCTTATCTGAAGGAACAGGAGCCAATTCAGGAAGCTGTTTAATTAATTTAAAAAGTTGGGAAGAAAGAAAGCACTCTACAGAAGAAGTGATGAAAGAGTTAGAAGAAAAAGCAAAGAATATAAAAGGTGCAACTATTGAATTTTTTCCTCCCCCTGCTGTGCCAGGATATGGTGCTGCTGGAGGTTTTGAGGTAAGAGTTGTTGATAAAATTGGAACTGGAGATTATAAAAAAATGGAAACAGTCAGCAAAGAATTTGTAAAGGAGTTAAGTAAACGACCTGAACTTTCTTCTGTATTTAGTTTTTATAGTGCAAGTTTCCCTCAATACATGCTTAGAGTTGATAATGATAAAGCCCAACAAAAAGGAGTATCAATTGAAAGTGCAATGGATAATCTTTCTACACTCGTAGGAAGTAATTACGAAACCAATTTTATTAAATATGATAGGCAATATAAAGTAATGGTACAAGCTTTGCCGCAATATAGAGTTGAACCTGAAGACATTTTAAAGTATTATACAAAAAATGATCAAGGCGAAATGGTTCCTTATGGTGCATTTATGAAACTTGAAAAAGTATTTGGCCTTTCTGAAATAACCCGACACAATCTATATAATGCATCTGAAATAAGCGGTGGCCCAGCACCTGGTTATAGTAGTGGAACTGCTCTAGCTGCAATTGCAGAAGTAGCTAAAAATACTTTGCCAAAAGGTTTTGGAATTGAGTGGGCCGGTATTTCAATAGATGAATCAAGGCAAGGAAATCAAGCTATTTATATTTTTATTATTTCACTCATATTTGTATACTTAGTATTATCTGCTCAGTACGAAAGCTTTGTTTTGCCTTTACCAATTATTCTTTCTTTACCAGTTGGAATTTTTGGGGCTTTCTTTTTCTTAAAAGTACTTGGCTTAGAAAACAATATTTATGCTCAAATTGCCATGGTAATGTTAATAGGTATTTTAGGTAAAAATGCTGTGTTGATTGTTGAATTTGCTGTTCAAAGACATCGCTCTGGAAAAACGGTAATGCAGTCTGCAATAGATGGGGCAGCTGCTCGTCTTCGTCCAATATTAATGACTTCCTTTGCATTTATTGCGGGGTTAATTCCGTTGCTAGTAGCTTCTGGTCCGGGTGCAATTGGTAATAGAACAATTGGCGCTGCAGCAGCAGGTGGAATGTTGTTTGGTACAATATTCGGGGTAATAATAATTCCCGGTCTTTATTATATTTTCGCTCGTATTTCTGAAAGAAATTTATTCGTAAAAAATGAAGATGAAAATCCTTTAACTGAAGTAATCGTATCAAATGAATAAAATAAAAATAAATTATTGTATCTGTTTTTTGCTTGCAATAATGTTGGCTAGTTGTAAAGTGCCTGCACTTATAGAAATGAAAGATCCAAAACCTGTTCCTATAAGTTATTATCAATCAAAAGACACTGCTAATATTGCTGATATTAAATGGAAATCTTTTTTTGACGATCCCTATTTGGTTGCCTTAATAGATACAGCATTGACGAATAATTATGAATTATTATCGACTTTACAAAATATTCAAATCGCTAAAAACAATATTAGGATAAGGCAAAGCTATTTATTGCCAACAGTTTCTGGTGCAGTTGGCCTTGGGATTGAAAAAACGGGAAGATATACTGCTAATGGAGCTGGTAATGCTTCTACTGAAATTACTCCGGGTAAGGAAGTGCCAGAGCCTATTACAGATATTTTTCTTGGTTTTAGAGCTAGTTGGGAAGCCGACATTTGGGGTAAGTTGCACAATGGTAAAAAAGTAGCAGTAATTCGATATTTGCAAAGTGTAGAAGGAAGAAATTTTTTGTTTACTAGTCTT
>JBKJQV010000067.1:0-5747 GCA_046593815.1 Sediminibacterium sp.
CCGGAAATGATTTTATCATTATAGATAATAGAAATGGTGCAATTAAATTAACAATTGCTCAAATAAAGCATTTATGCGATAGACGTTTTGGAATTGGTGCTGATGGATTAATGCTTCTTAACTGCTTTGCTGATTTTGACTTTGAAATGAAATATTATAATACTGATGGAGCTGAAGGTAGTATGTGCGGTAATGGGGGAAGATGTATAACTCAATTTGCATTTGATATTGGCATTAAAAAAGACCACTATCATTTTATAGCAACCGATGGCCCACATGATGCATTTTTTGGTACAAATAATTGGATTCATTTAAAAATGATCGACGTTTCTAGTATCAATAAAATAGATTCCGCTTTTGTTTTAAATACCGGATCACCTCATTATATAACTGAAGTTACTAATATTAATAATTTGAATGTTGTAAAAGAAGGGCAAGCCATTAGGTACAATAATAATTTTAAAGAAAATGGTATTAATGTAAATTTTATTCAGCAAGCAACTGATAAAATAATTGTTAGAACATACGAAAGAGGTGTTGAAGATGAAACCTATAGTTGTGGAACAGGCGTAACTGCAGCCTCACTTGTTTTTGCTAAAAACGAAATAGGATTCAATAGAATTGAAGTTGAAACTAAAGGTGGACAACTAGCAGTTGAATTTAATAAAAGAGGAGTTCAAGAATTTACAAATATTTGGTTATGTGGACCAGCAGCATTTGTATACAAAGGTTTTGTAGAACTATGCTAATTAAATAGTATAGTAATTTTCTTTTACTATAAATAACATTCTAAAATCGAAAAATGATTCAGTACTTTAAAAATATAAATGGACAAACAATTGAGATTAACAAATCAGACCAAGAAGTTTGGGTAAATCTAGTTCCTCCATTTAAGGAAGAAGAATTTATTGAATTAAGCAGAGACCTAGATATTCCAATTGAATTTTTACGCGACTCACTAGATATAGATGAACGACCAAGATATGAAACAGAGGATAATGTAAAACTGATTATCATTAAAACCCCTACAGAAAATAATTCTTTTAATGATAGCGATGCGTTTTATATTACCATTCCAATTTGCATCATACTCACACACAATCAAATCATCACAGTAAATTCATTTGATAATGGTGCCATAAAAAAGTTTTTAAACTCTTTTCAAAAAAGTCACCCCGACAAAAGAAATATGATGGTATTAAAAGTTTTTGAAAAAGTTGTCCAAACTTTTCTTGATTACTTAAAAGAAATTAACCATAACAGAAATCAATATGAGCAAAGCTTATACGATAGTAATAGCAATGTAGACTTACTAAAATTAATGCGTGTACAAAAAAGCCTCGTTTATTTTGTTACTGCATTAAGAAGCAATGAAATGTTGATGATGAAAATGGACCGAACAAACTTTTTAGGGTTAAATGAGGAAGAGAGAGAGTTTTTACAAGACTTAATTGTTGATACTAGTCAGGCTTTAGAAATGGCCAACATTTATACCAATATTCTGAGTAGTACATTAGATGCTTTTGCAAGCATCATAAGCAATAACTTAAACAATGTAATGAAGCGACTTACTTCAATTACAATTATTCTATCACTTCCTATTTTAGTAACTAGTGTTTATGGAATGAACGTAGATATACCTTACCAACATTCGAATCACGCGTTTTATATTCCTCTTATTTTATCGATTGCAGTATCGGTTATTATTAGTGGTTTTTTTTATAAAAAGAAATGGTTTTAACAAATGGCATTATTCAACATAAGGGTATATGGTATTTTAACTGATCACAATAAAAGGGTTCTTGTGAGTGATGAATTTATTCGTGGAAATTTTTATACTAAACTACCAGGAGGAGGTTTAGAAATTGGAGAAGGAACCAGAGATTGTTTAAAAAGAGAATTTAAAGAAGAAACTGGACTTGATGTAGAAATTGGGGAACATATTTATACTACCGATTTTTTTCAGATTTCTGCGTTTAATAATAAAGATCAAATTGTTTCGATCTACTATTGGGTTCATGCATCTAATATTACGGGATTGATAACAAAAACTGCACCATTTGATTTTGAATCAGATCAAATTGATAATATTAATATTGAATCTGAAGTTTTTCGTTGGGTTGAATGGAATGAGTTAACAGAACGCACTATGTCGTTACCAATTGATAAAGTAGTAATACAATTATTGAAGCTGAATTCCTAATCCTGGCTTACCTGAAAGTGTAACTTTCCCAAAATCAAAATGAATTCCTATTGCATTGTCTTCTGAAAGTAGCAATGGACCATCTAAATCAACATAATCTAATTGAGGCAAAAAGTTAGCGATAGCAGCAGAACCAATTGTACATTCGTTCATACTGCCCATCATTACTTTTAAATTAAGTAACCTTGCCTCTTTAATCATTCTCAATGCTGGAGTAATACCACTACATTTTGTGAGCTTTAGATTAATACCATGAAAATGTTCATGACATTTTTTTACATCATATTCTGAAACACAACTTTCATCAGCAATTAAAGGCAATTCCGATTCTTGAAAAAGAATTTTCATTCCATCCCAATTATCTTTTGCTAAAGGCTGTTCTATGAACTCCACTCCCATTTTGGCTAATTGTGAAATTTTTTCTTGAGCTTCTTCTAAAGACCAACCAGCATTTGCATCAATCCGAAACAATGCATCGGTATGTTCTCTTAATGCTTTAATGATGGCTATATCTTCGCTTGTACCTAATTTTATTTTATATATTGGCCATGGTTTAGCTTTCATTTTAGCTACCATTTTTTCAATTGAATCTATCCCTATGGTATAGTCAGTTAACGGTAAATTCACCCTCCATTTAGTGTCCCATAATTCATATAAAGGCTTAGCTTTCATTTGACCGTATAAGTCCCAAGCAGCCATATCTAATGCACAAACCAAAAAAGGATTATTCGGAAAAAGGTGGTGTAAGTAATGCCAATATCTTTCTGGATCAGTTAATGCAAATTTTTCAACAAATTTTTTATTGCGTTCTAAATCAGCAATCATTTGATCTACTGTAATATTATAATAAACTATAGCTGGAGCTTCACCAATACCTTTGAACGGCCCGATCGACAGCTCTACAATTAATGCTGGCTGATTGGTTTTGGTTCTTCCATTAGAAATAGTAAATGGATATTCAAATGGAAGATTAGATTGTTTATATTGAACTATCAATTAGTATTTTTTTATCTTCCAGAAGATGTTATGTATTCAGCAAGTTCATTATTAAATTCAGCAGAATTTTTCAACTCTTCTAAAGTTATATGCATTCTAAAACGCCAATAATGATTAGGGTTTGATGGTATATTTATTTGTTCATCTACTGGACTACTTCGCCTTATTTGTTCATTTATACCTAACAAATCTTGTAATTGAAAAATACTCCACATAGCTGGAGAATACAAATGCTGCAACACAATAGTTTTATTGATCCAAGCTTCACAGTAAAATGGAGCAATTCCCCATTGTCCTAATTCATTATTATAAAAACGTTGTATTTTCTCCTTATCTTCTTCCCACCATCCGCGTATTGTACTCATATCGTGTGTTGATGGAGTTACAACACTTAAATATGGAGCGTCGTTTGGATGAAAAAATTCTCTTTTAGCATCTTTTGGCATTCGTTGAATTTCTAAACTTAATAATCCTAGATCTTTCATTACATCTGGAACACATGTAGGCACTAATCCAAGATCTTCACCACAAACAATCATGTTTGTTACTCTTTTGAGCGATGGTAATTTTTTTAACCCTTCTTCTTTCCAAAAATCATCTTGCCTTCTAAAGAAATAATTTACATACAATTCATTTAATTGCAATTGTGTGTTAAAGTCGAGATTTTTGAATGAAGATGTGTTTTCCATTCCAAATCTAAAATGAAAGTTTTGACCATCTCCATTTGTATCAAACAAAATAATATTGCTCAATAAATTAAATAATCCACTTTTTATTTTACTGTGCTGATCATCGCTTTCCAATGCTGCAAAATGAGCTTCAACTAATTTCTGAGAAGCGTATGCAGATTTTAGCTGATAACTATTTTCATTTGTTTTTTCTAGAAATAAACTTTTTACCAATTCATTATCATAACCAAATACAGACCAAAGTACATCTTCAGTAATATATGGTGAGGTATATCTTTCGTAATTGAACCAAATACCCTTCTGATTAAATTCACTGATGTGAACTGGTATTGCGGGAACAAAATGACCCATTATTCCTTCAACTGCATCAATTGGAATACTCCAAATCCTAAAAAATCCTAGTATATGATCAATTCTAAATGCATCAAAATAATGACTCATTTGAGCAAATCTTTGCTTCCACCAAGTGAATCCATCTTCTTGCATTTTTTGCCAATTGTAAGTTGGGAACCCCCAATTTTGACCTTTAACAGCAAAATCATCAGGTGGAGCACCTGCTTGAAAATCCATATTAAACAATGCTGGATTCTGCCATGTATCCGCCCCGTAACGGTAAACACCAATTGCGATGTCTCCCTTTACTATTACACCTTTACTATGCGCATAAGATGTAGCTTCTTTTAATTGAACATGTAATTGAAACTGTATAAAATAATGCAGTGCTATGTCTTGATATGCTGCTGAATTAGTGTTAGCCAATTCTTCAATATCTTTTGCATTATAATTTTTATAGGCTGGCCATTTATTAAAATCAACTACTCCATATTCATCCCTTAGATAACAGAAAACTGCATATGCAGTTAGCCAATCTTTATTTTGATCAAAAAATACTTGGAATGCTTTTGACTGCAACACTTCTTCACCCTCATCTTTATATACTTCTTTAATGAAATGAGTTTTTAATTTAATAACCTCATCATAATCTACCTCTGCAAGTTTATTTAATTTAAGTCGCTCAGTTTCTAGTTTTTTTAATTGTTTCGCATGTTTTTCACCAGCAATTTGATGAATATTTAAGTATACTGGATGTAATGCAAATGCTGATATTGCTGCATATGGATAGGAATCCTTAAAACTATGAGTGGCTGTTGTATCATTGATAGGGAGAATTTGTATCATTTTTAATCCAACAGTTGCTGCCCAGTCAGCCAATAATTTAATATCGGTAAACTCTCCAATTCCAAAACTTTTTTCTGAACGTAAACTAAACACAGGAATTGCTACGCCAGCACCTTTCCAAGTATTATTGGGCAAATAAGTATACCCGTCGTTTACTATAGTCTTCTTCCTTTTAGTAATTGTATCAAATAAAATTCGATTATTCCCATCTTCATATGTTACCAATTGTTTGGTTTCTATATTATATACACCATATTTATATGAAATAGGAAAATCTGCTTTAGTTAAATCAATTGAAACCGTATAAAAATCCTGATCAATATTTCTGCATAAAATAATTGGTGTTTCTGTTGACCAATTATTTAATTCCTTACCAGAGCCAACAATGCAAAGCGTTTGCCCTTTTAGCAATAATGGACTTTTAACTTTAAATGTATGTGTAAATGTTTTGGGATCTTTCGCTTTAAACTCTGTGAAATTATGCTTAAATAATACTTTTTTAAAAGCATCTGCATAAAAAGTATTCTCATAATAACCTGCATAATTCCATGCATCAACCATCAATAATTCTTCTGGTTGGTTTTTACAAATTGTAAAGTTTTTATCATTTCCCCAATCAATAATTGTTGATCCATCTGCATTTTTTAATACATAATTATAAGTAATTATTTCACTTAATA
>JBKJQV010000196.1:0-5373 GCA_046593815.1 Sediminibacterium sp.
ATTTGCAAAAGAAAAGCGAACGCACAATGGTTCACCAAATGCATCACCCATTACAGATGAAACATGTGCATTATTTAATAAATACATACTAAAATCAGCTGCGTTTTTAATAGTTTCATTACCATTTGATTTTCCGTAATAATAACTTACATCTGGGAAAACGTAAAATGCTCCTTCGGGTTCAAAACATTTAAAACCTGGTATTGATTTTACCAATTCTAAAGTTCTGGATCTTCTTTTTGTAAATTCTTCAGTCATTGCTAAAGATGGACGAAGATCACCTGTAAGTGCAGCCACTGCTGCTTTTTGAGTGATAGAGCTTGCTCCGCTAGTAAACTGACCTTGGATTTTTTCCATGGCTTTTGCAATGCTTGTATTAGATGCAGTATAGCCCAGACGCCAACCAGTCATTGCAAATCCTTTACTTAAACCATTAATTAAAACTACACGATCTTTAATATCATTAAACTGAGCAATACTTTCATGTTTCCCAATGAAGTTGATGTACTCATAAATTTCATCAGCAAGGATAATAATATTTGGATATTTTTTAAATACTTCAACTAGTCCAGCTAATTCTTCTTTACTATAAACAGCCCCTGAAGGGTTGCAAGGTGAAGAGAACATGAATACTTTAGTTCGAGAAGTAATTGCTGCTTCTAATTGTGCAGGAGTAGTTTTAAATTTATTTTCTACACTGGTTCTAATTTCAACTACTTTTCCACGAGCAATTTTTACTAATTCTGAATATGTTACCCAATAAGGTGTAGGAATAACCACTTCATCATCTTCATCAACTAATGCTAAAATCGCATTGGCTAAGCTTTGTTTTGCACCTGTTGAAGTAATGATATTTTCTGGTAGATAATCTAAATTATTATCGCGTTTTAATTTTGTACAAACAGCTTCTCTTAAATCCAAGAAACCTGCAACAGGAGTATAATGGCTCCAGTTATCATTAATTGCTTTTATGGCAGCTTCTTTAATATGTTCCGGAGTATCAAAGTCAGGCTCTCCCAAACTCAAATCAATCACATCTACACCACTAGCTCTTAATTCGCGACCTAATTTGGCCATTTTAAGTGTTTCAGGCTCATTAAAACGATTCAATAAAGAAGAAAGTTCCATGTTTAGATATATGTTTAAAATGTATATACGAAATGCTAAGTTCGTAAAAACTAGCATAAAAAACCTAATTATTATTAGTTTGAATTTGATAACAAATTGATGCAGGTGATAACACCATCATCGGCACAAGTGTAGTATTTACTTATATATAAAAGTAAAATTAGTTAAATCAGGCTTTCGTTTACGCTTTCGAAATAATTCATACTGTAGAACAGCTTGTCCTAAGTTTTTCATAAAAGGATACCCAATAGTTTCATAATCGTAATGATCATCGTTATAAATGCCATCTTGATTACAGGAGATTACAGCACTTAACATAAATTCTATGTTATTTTCTAAATCTGCCACATAAGTAACATCAATTAAAAAACCATAAGCATCACCCACTTTATTAAAAATTCTGAATGAAGTATTCTTAGTGCCTTTCTCAGATCCATAGTATAAAAACTTACAATAAGCATCCCAATAATTGGTAGAATCATAATTAGGGAAATTGCTTTCTCTTGGAAACATGCTCATATACTTGCGAACAAATTGATAGTCGTCTTTGGTTAAATTAAAACGTTGATTTTTATTAACTTGTTCTGGAAATAAAACAGATTGTAGTATATGAGTTAAGTCTTGCAAATAAACCCTATTTTTTAAATCAAAAGAAAAAGGCTCATTTACTAATTTACCTTTACTCATATATCCCTTACCTAGCTTAGCATCCAAAGGAGGAAATACAGCAATACTTTTTTGCATTTGTTGTTCATAAACAAGATTCCCAGATGTGTCATAAAACTTAACTGCATTGGTTATTGCATTTTGTTCAGGTGTTCTACTTATTTGTAAACGGTGACGAATGATAGCATCTGGATATCCTTTTTCAGTCAACTTTTTTTGAATATACTCTTGACCTAGAAATTCATACAACCGATTAAAAGCATCATTATCGCTTACCAAAAAAATTTGCTTAATATAATTTTCAATGGTGGGTCTGCTATCAATAGCATTGGGTTGTGTATATACATAGTCTTGCATTTTTGCAGAACTATCAGTAATCATGGTAGTTGATTTATTGAGGCCTTTGATGTTTAGCTCATTTAGTTTTTCTAAAGCCAATAATGCAATTGGCATTTTAACTGTACTTGCTGGGTAGAAATAAAGGTTGTTATTTAGATTATATGTAAACTCAGAAAATGTAGGCTTGTTTCTTCTATTTCGATCAATTTTTGTGTAAATAATTTGTATTCGCAAACTATCTTTATCAGCAACTATAGATTTTAATGCAGGGCTGTTATTAATGATTGTTTTAATAGGATTATCTGTTACAGCAGGCGTTGATCGTTGAGCATTGGTAAATTGTAAAAAGCAACAAAAAACAATTAGTGCAATTAACTTTCTCATAGCTCAAACTTAAATTAAAAATCCAATAAAGCATAATTCAGAACTCATAATTCCTAATTCATAATTCATAATTCATAACTTCACCACATGCCACATGAATCGATCTCGGTTTTTGATATGTTTAAAATAGGGGTAGGTCCTTCTAGTTCTCATACTTTAGGTCCATGGAAAGCTGCTTTACGTTGTATTGATACCATACAATCAAAATCTTCTTTAAATCACATTGCTTCAATAACAGTATTGTTGTATGGCTCTTTAGCAAAAACTGGTAAGGGGCATGGAACGGATATTGCCGTGATGTTGGGGTTGTGTGGAGAGGATCCTGTAACGATTGATGTAAATAGTATTGGGGCTAAAATAAATGAAATAGAATCATCTCAACACTTACTACTTGGAGGTGAAGTAAGTATACCATTCATTATAAAAAACAATGTTCAGTTTTTATTCAAAGAATCATTGCCCTTTCATCCAAATGGACTTAGTTTTTTAGTAGCAACAAAAGAAGGTGAATATTGGAGTGAAACTTTCTTTTCTATAGGTGGTGGATTTGTGGTAAAAGAAGGTGAAATTGGAGGAGGAAAGAAACCGATTGATTTGCCATTCCCTATAAATACAGCAGATGATCTTTTACATTGGTGCATGAAAACTGGTATGGCAATACATGAAGTAGTATTAGAAAATGAAACAGCTTGGCAGTCAGAAGAAGACACCAAAAAAGGAGTTTTGCAAATTTGGCAAACTATGAAGGAATGTACTTTTAGAGGTTGTCATTCCCAAGGCATATTACCTGGAGGTTTGTTCGTTAGGAGAAGATCATTTGATTTAAATAAAAAACTTATTAACAATCAAACCTATTCAAACTACGAAGAGTGGTTGGAATGTATTAAACTCGGTGGCGGAAGTTTTCAATATATTCTCGATTGGGTAAGTTGTTTTGCATTGGCCGTTAACGAAGAAAATGCTTCATTCGGAAGAGTAGTAACTGCGCCAACAAATGGTGCAGCTGGTGTTATTCCAGCTGTAATACAGTATTATCTAGCATTTTGCAAGGGTGCTACCGATGAAAAAATCATTCAATTTTTGTTAACTGCTTCTGAAATTGGAAGCATCTTTAAAAAAGGATCAACTATATCTGCTGCAATGGGTGGATGTCAGGCCGAAATAGGCGTTTCTTCTGCTATGGCTGCAGCAGCATTAACAGATTGTTTAGGAGGCACACAAAGGCAGGTTTTAATGGCAGCAGAAATTGCAATGGAACATCATTTGGGTTTAACCTGCGATCCAATTGGAGGATTGGTTCAGATTCCTTGCATTGAAAGAAATACAATGGGAGCTATTAAGGCAATAACAGCATCTCAATTAGCTTTACAAAGTTCGCCCGATTTTGCTTTAGTAAGTTTAGATAAAGTAATTGCTACTATGTGGAATACAGCGCTGGATATGAATAGCAAATATAAAGAAACAGCAGATGGAGGATTGGCAATTCAAGTACCATTGGGCTTAAGTGAATGTTAGTTTATTAATCATTAATTATAAAGTATGAAGTTTTTTAAATGTATTGGATGCGTAATTGTTTTTTTATTTGTTGGTAAAACAGTATTTGCACAAACTGCCGATGAATTGTTTGCAAAAGCCAACGATTTATATAAAGAGAAAAATTATGCCAAAGCAGCATCAACATATACTCAGGGTATCAAACTACAAGGAAAAGAAGCCAATGTAGATGCTGTTTTGCGAGGAGCAAGTTCTTGGGCATTAAGTAATGTGTCTGATAGTGCTTTTTATTTATTAAACTGTTTAATAAAGTCTCCCTCGGTTTCTCAAGGTGATTTAACATTTTTAAAAATCAATAGAGATTTTTTGTCTATTCAATACGACAATAGATGGGTTCCCTTAAATGAAAAAATTGCCAAAAAAGCAGCTAGAAATTATCCAATCAAAGAAATTATTTATGGTAGAAAAGATGGACTAGCACTTACCATGTTGCAATTAAATCCTTCTATTAGTTCAAACGGCAAAGCCATTATAAGAGTAATTGCAGGATCATGGTATTCATCGTATCAAAATGCTGAATATTCTATTCGTCCATCGAATATGTATCGCGAAAGAGGGTATACTGTTTTTTTAGTAATTATTGGATCAAACCCAAGGTATCCAATACCTAGTCAAATTGATGATATCAAAAGGGCAGTTCGTTATATCCGATACAATGCAGCATCGCTAAAAATTGATCCAGATCATTTAGGTATTGAAGGAAGTTCTGCAGGCGGGCATCTTTCGTTAGCTGTTGCAACTGCAGATGAAAATATGAATAGCAAAGCAATAGATCCAATAGATAGAGTATCCGCTAGGGTACAAGCAGTTACTGTTTTGTTTCCTCCAACAGATGTGTTGAATTGGGGTGGGCCAGGAATTTCATTTGTAAATATCAAATCAATTTTATTGACAAATAAAATATATGGTGCATTAGATTTTAAAGAGTTGGATCAGTCTTCAATGGAATTAAAATCTATTACCGATACTAGTGCTAGGAATAAAATTGCAAAAGCTCTTTCACCCATATATGCTGTTAGTTCCGACGATCCACCAATTTTTATTATTCATGGTACAGCAGATTTAACGGTGCCATTGCAACAATCGGTAACATTTATTGAAAAATTAAAAGTAGCAGGTGTACCTAATAAATTTATTATTAAACAAGGTGGCGGTCATAATCCAAATGATATGCAGCCAGAGATGAAACAATTTGTAGATTGGTTTGATAAATATTTGAAGTAGTAATTAAATAATAATTACTTTAAATATTTATCAAACCAATCTACAAATTGTTTCATCTCTGGCTGCATATCATTTGGA
>JBKJQV010000289.1:0-19369 GCA_046593815.1 Sediminibacterium sp.
TTATTTATGAAAAAGCAAATGATTAATGCTTTCGCAAGAAGGTTCTTTTTAGGAAATGTAATGGCAGCTATGATGTTTCTATCTGCAAATGCATCAGTATCTCCAGTAAATCACAAGTATGAGCCTGCAACAAAAAATAAAGCTGCAGTTACTTATAAAGGTACTGATAGTAATTTATTTCTAACGTTTAACGTTGTTTATAACAATACATCGGGCAATCCTTTCAATTTAAGAATTGCAGATCCTTCAGGTGAATTATTATATGCTGAAACTTTTAAAGATGCGCAATTCAACAAGACTTTTAAAGTTCAGAAAGATGCTATTAGCATGTTAAACTTCACAATTCGTGATGAAAAAACTGGTAATACAGAAAACTTTGAAATTCAAGTTACAGCCAATGTAATTGAAAGTGTTGCTGTTACTCGTAAGAATTAATAACAGTTTTTTAAAAGAAGTGCTCGTTGATTTATTTCAACGAGTACTCTTTTATTAATTATCAATTATTGTGGACAATGCTATAGCTTGTGAACCAGCATTTACTGAACTAAAGCCCCTTAAAACAAGGGTATAATTTTTTCCTGCCACAAAATCAACACTTGGCAGTTGAAACAATGATACAGATGTTCCAACTAAAAAAACTGTTAAGCTAAAAGCTCCTGCATCAACTGCAGAATATTGAGAATAAGCAGCTATTGTTGAATGATCATTAATTGATCTGCCAGTAAATAAATTAATTGTTCCATTTCTTTTTATATCAACAGAAACTGTTCCTTTATAAAAATGTAGCAACCTAATATTGCATTTGCCAGATGGCGGTGAAGTTCTATCGTCTTCAACCAAGCTAACCTTTAACGAAGAAGTAGAATCATACACAAATAAGGAGTAATATTTACTTGCATCTAATTGCAAATTACCACTCAATAAAGGTACAGTTGAGCCAGTAGTTAAAACTGTTGCTAATGGGGTGCTAGAACTTATTGCACGATATGAACTAGCGCTTCCATAAACTACACTGCTTACTAATAAAGCATTATTCGAATTCAAATCTAAATTTGTGCTATTGGGCGATAAATTTACAAATCTGATATTAGCATCAACTGGAGTATCTGTTTTTTTACAAGATGAAAAAATAATTGCACTAAGGATAAAATACCATTGTAGTTTTTTCATAAAATTCTTTATAGCTCAAGGTAACAAAAAAAGCTACCAGATAAATATCTAATAGCTTTAAATTATATAAAGAAAGCAATTATCCTACAGCCTCTGTTTTCATACTTTTAGATGCTTTGGTTCTATTGTTTTCATCTAAAATAGTTTTACGCATACGGATATTTTTAGGAGTAACTTCTATACATTCATCTTGTTGAATATATTCCATGCACTCTTCTAAAGTAAATTGTAATTTTGGTATAATTCTTACTGCATCATCACTTCCACTTGCACGGTGGTTGGTCAATTTTTTCATTTCAACTGCATTCACATTTAAATCTCCTGGTTTAATATGTTCTGCAATAATCTGACCTATATAAATTTCTTCAGTTGGGTCTACAAAAAAGCTTCCACGGTCTTGTAATTTATCAATAGAATAAGCAGTAGTTACTCCTTGAAATTTTGCAATTAAAACACCATTACTTCTTCCAGGAATTGGTCCTTTCCAAGGTTTGTAATCAATAAAGCGATGTGCCATAACAGCTTCGCCAGCGGTGTTTGTAAGCATTTGAGAACGCAAACCTATCAATCCTCTTGAAGGAATTTCAAATTCAAGATGTTGCATTTCACCTTTGCTTTCCATGATTTGCATTTCACCTTTACGTTGAGTTACCAAATCAATTACTTTACCGCTAAAATCAGCTGGTACATCTACCACTAAATTTTCATACGGCTCATGTTTTTTACCGTCAATTGTTTTAACTAGAACCTGCGGATTACCTACGGTTAATTCATAACCTTCTCTGCGCATGGTTTCCACTAAAATACCTAAGTGTAAAATTCCTCTTCCGAATACTAAAAAACTATCAGCACTATCTGTATCTTCTACTCTTAAAGCCAAATTCTTTTCGGTTTCTTTCATCAAACGATCACGTAAGTGACGAGATGTTACAAACTTGCCATCCTTTCCAAAGAATGGTGAATTGTTAATGCTGAACATCATACTCATGGTAGGCTCATCAACACTTATGATTGGTAGGCCTTCTGGGTTTTCAATATCTGCAATAGTATCTCCAATTGTAAAATCATCTAATCCTACTACAGCACAAAGATCACCTGAAAGAACTTCAGTTACTTTTCGCTTTCCCATTCCTTCAAATACATATAATTCTTTAACACGACTCTTCTTAACAGAACCGTCAGCTAATACCAACGCAATAGTTTGGTTTTCTTTGATAGATCCTCTGGTTACCTTTCCAATAGCTATTCTACCTAAAAACGAAGAATAATCTAAAGAAGTAATTTGCATCTGAAGAGTTCCTTCATTAACTTTTGGAGCGGGTACATACTTTATAATACCATCCATTAAAGGAAAAATATCTTCAGTTTGAGTTAGACTATCATTAAACCAGCCATTTTTCCCACTTCCATAAAATGTAGGAAAATTTAATTGCTCTTCAGTAGCATCTAAATTGAAGAATAATTCAAAAACCGCATCATGTACCTCATCTGGCCTACAATTAGGCTTATCTACTTTATTAATCACCACTATTGGGTGTAAATTCAATTGTAACGCTTTTTGTAAAACAAAACGAGTTTGAGGCATAGGTCCTTCAAAAGCATCTACCAATAAGATTACCCCATCCGCCATTTTTAATACACGTTCAACTTCACCACCAAAGTCGCTGTGCCCTGGTGTATCTATTACATTAATTTTATAGTCTTTGTAAGTAACAGCAGCATTCTTACTGAAAATGGTAATACCGCGCTCTTTTTCAAGATCGTTACTATCCATAATTAACTCTCCAGCATCCTGGTTGTCTCTAAATACCTTAGTTGCACCTAAAATTCGGTCAACTAAAGTGGTTTTGCCATGGTCTACGTGTGCGATGATGGCAATGTTTCTTATATCCATTATTATGTATTTGTCTCAGTATCAATTACTTACGTGCCTAATACCATTTATTTGAGCGGCAAAGGTACGATATTACAACGGGGCAGCAAGTAAATTGACGTCAATATTATGTTACACATTTGTTTTCTATCAACCAATAACGCTAATTTTAAAGGCTATTTATAAGATATGAAATCAATTTTATTGTACTTGATGATTTTCTTCTATCTCTATGCAGGATATAACCACTTTGCTAACCCACGTTTCTATACCCGAATAATTCCACCATATCTTACTCATTGGTTGAGTTTAATAAATATAATTTCTGGGATCGCAGAAATTATACTTGCAATTGGTTTACTATTTCCTTTAACTAGATCTATCGCTGCTTTTGGAATCATTTTAATGCTCATTGCATTTATTCCTGCTCATATATATATGATTCAATTAGGCAATTTTAAACTAGGCAAATTTGAAGTAACACCTATAATTGGTTGGATAAGGCTCCTAATTATTCATCCATTACTTATCGGATGGGCTTGGTGGATTAAAAACTAAAACTAAAAATCAATGCGTTTATTAAAACTTTTTGTAAGTGCTCTGCTTCTTATAGCCATATTATATATAATTGGTCCGAAACCAAAAGTTCCAATTTATAACAATCAGTTACCTTCTATACCATCTTCTGCCCAAGAGTTAGAAAAATATATTGCTGCTGCTGAGGCGACACATAAAATAAAACCAAATAATGAAGCCAGAATTATTTGGGCGAATGATTCATTAAAACAAAAAACAAAATATGCAATTGTTTACTTGCATGGATTTAGTGCCTCACAGGAAGAAGGGAATCCTGTTCATCGCGCCATTGCCAAAGAATTTGGTTGTAATTTATTTTTAGCCAGATTATCGCAACATGGAATTGATACTACTGATGCATTAATTAATATGACTGCAGATAATTTATGGGAAAGTGCCAAAGAAGCTTTTGCTATAGGTAAACAATTAGGTGATACTGTTTTATTAATGGGTACATCTACCGGCGGAACATTGGCACTCATGCTTGCAGCAGCATATCCTGAAACTGGTGGATTAATGCTGTATTCACCAAATATTGAAATAAATGATCCGAATGCTTGGTTATTAAATAATCCATGGGGATTACAAATTGCTAGACTAGTTAAAAAATCGGATTATATAACTACAGAAAAAAATTTTCCTGAATACAACAATAACTGGAATCATATTTATCGATTAGAGTCTGTAATACAATTGCAGGAAATGCTAGAAACGAGCATGTTGCCTACTACATTTAAAAAAATTACGCAGCCTACCTTGGTGCTTTATTACTTTAAGGATGAGCAACACCAGGATCCAGTTGTAAAAGTAAGTGCAATGAAAAATATGTTTGAAACAATTAACACTTCAAAAGAAAAAAAGAGAATGATTCCAGTTCCAAATGCGGGGGGCCATGTTCTAGCATCACCAATTGTTTCAAAAGACATTAACACAGTTGAATTACAAACAACCTTATTTCTAAAAGAAATATATCATTTACCTTATATGCACCCATAGATCTTTAACATTTAACTAAAAGATAAAGTTCCTTAACTTCACCCACTTAAAATTGCTTGAATATGCCTCTAAGTAAAATAGCTGGCATTGGTAAATATGTTCCTGCCAATGTAGTTTCTAATGATGACCTAACTAAATACATGGAAACTAACGATGAATGGATTCAAGAAAGAACAGGAATTAAAGAACGAAGGTACGCTCATAGAACTGAAGAAACCACTACTACAATGGCTGTTGAAGCAGCCAAAATTGCAATAGAACGAGCTGGAACAACTGTAGAAGAAATTGATTTTATTATTTTTGCTACACTTTCTCCCGATTATTATTTTCCTGGATGCGGTGTACTAGTTCAACGTGCTATGAAAATGAAAGAAATTGGCGCGCTTGATATAAGAAATCAATGTAGTGGATTTTTATATGCTATAAGTGTTGCTGATCAATTTATTAAAACAGGAATGTATAAAAACATTTTAGTTATTGGTAGTGAAAAACATTCTTTTGGTTTAGATTTTACAACACGCGGAAGAAATGTATCTGTAATTTTTGGCGATGGTGCTGGTGCAGTTGTTTTGCAACCAACTACAAAAGAAGGTCAGGGAATTTTAAGCACACATTTACACAGTGATGGAGAATCTGCAGAAATTTTAGCAATGTATAACCCAGGCACACATGCAAATTATTGGGGAACAAAAAACTATGCCGATTTTGATGATGCAGAAATTGCAAATATGTTTATGAGCAAAAAAATGATCGACAATGACCAATTGTACCCATATATGGATGGCCAATCGGTATTTAAAAAAGCAGTTGTAAAATTTCCGGAAGTAATTATGGAGGCTCTTAATAAAAACGGATATGAAACTACCGATATAGATATGCTAATTCCTCATCAAGCAAATTTAAGAATTAGTCAATTTGTTCAACATAAGCTAAAACTAAGCGACGATAAAGTGTTTAACAATATTCAACAATACGGAAATACAACAGCCGCTTCCGTACCTATAGCACTTTGTGAAGCATGGGAAAATGGTAAAATAAAAGATGGTGACTTAGTTTGTCTTGCTGCTTTTGGAAGCGGCTTTACATGGGCAAGCGCTTTAATAAAATGGTAATTTTAATTTGATTAAAGTGTTGAATTATGGAAAGAAAAATAATTTACCTGATTAATCCTATATCTGGAACTTCAAAAAAGGAAAAGACTCGTTTAATCATCGAGAGAGAAACAGCATTACAAGAAATTCCATTCAAAGTTTTTTTTACAAACTCAACTGGTGATTATGAAATAATTAAAGACCTAATCGTTAATGAAAATTATACCGATGTGGTTATGATTGGAGGTGATGGTACCGTTAATCAAGTTACATATGCATTAAGAGATACTGGAGTTCGTTTCGGAATAATTCCATCAGGTTCAGGAAATGGATTGGCAAGAGCAGCTAATATTCCTAGTAAAATTAAATCTGCATTGGCAATTATTTTTAACGGCAATGCAACATCTGTTGATGCATTTACTATAAACGAAAGCTACTCATGTATGCTAAGCGGTATAGGCTTTGACGCACAAGTTGCTCACGACTTTGCACAGAAAACCAAACGCGGATTATTTACTTATACTCAACAAAGTATCATTAATTTTTTTAAGGCAACTCCATATCAATTTGAAGTAATAATAGATGGATTTTCATTTTTTACAGATGCTTTTTTTATTAGCATTGCCAACAGCAATCAGTTTGGAAATAATGCAACCATAGCTCCCCAAGCTAGTTTATCTGATGGATTACTAGATGTGGTAATAGTACAAAAAATGAATAAGGCTAAATTACCATTTGCCGTATTAAGACAAATGAGGGGTAATAACAAATTGCAAAAATTGGTAGATGATATGTGTACCAAAAGTGTACTCTATTTTCAAACACCCTCTTTAATAATTAAAAATTTAAAACTAGCTCCTTTACATATTGATGGTGAGCCAAGAGAAACATCCGCTGAACTGAACATTGAAATCATTCAAAATGCATTTCAGTTATTACAACCTTAGTTGAAACTATTAATTGTTAATTATTTTTTTTAATCTTAAAAATGATTCTTTATTTAAAGGATTGTCTAAAGCATTAGCAATATCTCTTTTTTCAGCAGCCGTTAAGTGAAAACTTAATCCAGCAGGCGCTTCTTTCTTTGAAGGAATATATTGAAATCCAATTCTATAAAAATTAGGTCCATAACTCTTATAAAGAAAATCTAATTGATCATGCTGATAATAATCCTGTATTTTAAACCAGTTGTTTTGCAAAATCAAAAATGGTTTTGTTAAAAATCCAATTAAAGAATTACTCTCTAAAGGCTTATCCCAATCGTTCATACTCCTATCTCTTATTTGCAACAAAATAACTTTACTAGTATTTGCTTGTAACCATTCTTTAAATACATCTATAAATCGCAATGCGGTTTCTTGTCCATAATTATCTCTAAGTCCAGCATCCATAACATCAATAATTGGAGAAGTTGGCAGCCAAACATTCGGTAATACATAAGGAAAAGTTGCATTCATTCTTAAAGCAGAAAGGATACGAATATTATTGCTGTTTTTTTGCTTGAAAAAACTATTGAAATCAATAGCATCGGCATCAAAAGAAGCAACATTATTGGAATCATTAACTGGTTTCATTAAAAATCTTACAGGCTTAGTAGCAATAATCATTTTTCGTCCATCTCTTGTGATAACAGAATTAAAAAACATAGAAGGAATTTGTGCACTCGATTCTGGTAGATCGTATGCATTAATTGGTTTATCTAAAACCCCCTCTGTATTTTCATTTAATTTTTGTTCAAAGGCATATGCTCTATCTTTAATATATTCAAAACCATTATAAGAAAATTTTTGAGCTGGACTCAATAAATCTCTGGTTAGGAAAGAAGAAAAAATAGGACTCAACAAGTCTTTAGAAATATTATCAATATATTTATTATCATTTAACTGAATATTAGCACCATTTATTTTTTGTAAATACAATTCTCTAAAATAGGCTGCTCCTAACATTCCTCCTGAAGCTCCATTAATCAGAATTGTTTGCTGCATTAATTTCCCTTTCATTTGTTTATCTAGTCGTTGCAACGTATTCATAGTAAATGCAGCACTTCTAGTACCACCACCACTAGTATTAATTATGTAAAGAATTGGTTTATCTGATGATTGCCTTGCTTTCCATTTATTTAAAATTGTGATATATTGTTTTTTATCATTAGCTATATCAGTATCATTAGCTAGTAAGCTGATAGTTTCTTTACTATAAATCGGACGATCTGCCTTATTTATATAGTCTAGCCCATAGGCTTTATTTCGAGGATCGATAATTTCTTTTTGATAAAGGATATTGGCAAATATGTAAACCAATACAACTAATGGAATGCTCCAAGATTTTAAAAATAATGAGAGTGAGCTTGCAACTGCAATTAATATTGAAAAGAATAGTGTAATACTTGCTGCTGCAGGTAATTGAAATAAACGAGTATCTGAACTATACCCTGTTAAAATTAAAAAAACAAAAGCAAGCATGATAGCAAGAACTGCTGATACATGGTGCCGATTAAATATAGCATCTAAAAACTCATCGCTATAATGTCTTACGTCTCTAGGTTTTCGTATTCTAAAACCTGCACTTAAAAACCAATCAATCCTCATTTCTACTTTTTCTTTTGGCAATATTCTAGTTGCAGATATTTTGGAGTACTCTTGATGTGCATATTTAATTGTTTTCTCTAGTGTATAATAAATTGTTTTATCAGCACTAAAAAAATAAATAAAAGCAATTGCCAAAGACAACAGTAAACCACCTGTATAACCAGAAGCTAATAAAATAATTTCTGTTGTATTAAATAATTCCTGAGAACTAGCATATCGTATTGCAAAAAATAGATAGTAAACTAAAAACGCAATAGGAATAATTGCATTATTAATACAATACTTTAGAAATGGCTGTGCATTGGTTGCTAAAAATCGAATGCTTTTATTATGAAGAATAAAAGTGGTAATATTCCAACTCATAATAAATACTCCCGTTGCAAATCCAACAATAGCCGTACTAATAGCAGAAACATCACCGAAGTATTCTGGAGCTAAAAACAGGGAATCAGCACCGAATGTTTTCATAAAATCACCAGCAACTGTAGCGAAAAGCAAATACCAAAAAATTAATAATACCTGATATCTTCTAAAATGTACAAGAAAAAGTTGTATTGGCATTGAAAACCAAAATCCAATTAGGTATTTTTTCATATTTTGATGACTAAATTACAAGCAACTGTGCTGCATAAAATTAATACCCTTTTTCACTTCGAACCAAAAAAAGCATCATCACAATTGAAAGTAATAATAACATTCCTGTAAGTTGGTGCAATTGAGCCATCCATTCAAAAATACCCCAGCTCCCTGGCAAGATAGCAGTACTTACTAATACACTGGTAATGCCTAATATAACTTGTATCAAAACCAATATCATTGGAACATATCTAACTATATTAAAAACATTCGACCCATTTATTTTTTTCAATTGAATTGTCCAAATTACAATAATAATAATCAATAAATAAGCTAGGCCTCTATGAATAAAATGAATTAAAATAGTGTTATCGATAAAATTCAATATTAGTGGTTCATCTTTAAACATTTGACTAGGAAGCCATTCGCCATTTATAGTAGGCCATGTAGCAGCAATATTTGCAGCTTTATGACCAGCCATTAAAGCCCCATACAATAATTGGAAAAACAAGATGACTAATAATAATAAATTATATTTTCTGGATTTGTTGTTCTGAACAAATTGAGTTTTATCAAATAAAAAACTGAGTGCAAACCAAAATGTATAGCTAAGCAATCCCAATGCTAGAATAAAATGTAGTGCAAGTCTTGTTGGTTTTACATAAACAGCATCTCCAGTTAAGCCACTAGCTACCATAATCCAACCAACAGCACCTTGTAATGCTCCCAAAATAAATAAAATAATTAACGGTTTAATCATTGCATTTTTAAAGGCTTTCTTCCACAAAAACCAAATGAATCCTATGGCAAAAACAATTCCAATTGATCTAGCCCATACACGATGAAACCACTCCCAAAAGAAAATAAATTTAAAATCCTTTAAAGTAAATTCAAAGTTGAGTAATTGAAATTGTGGAGTTTGTTGGTATTTATGAAATTCGGCCATCCAAGCTGGCTCATTTAATGGCGGTAATATGCCAGTAATAATATTCCATTCGGTTATAGATAACCCACTTCCTGTAAGCCTTGTAATACCACCTAAAGCAACTTGGATAATGGTCATGCCTACACCAATTAATAACCAAATTGCTACTTTTTTGTCCGAACGATCCAATTGATCCATAAACTATTTTTATGTTAATGCAAAGGTATAACAACCAAAACAGTTGTTTTGATTAAAACTATTTGATACTATTAAAAGGATAGCTCAATTTTACAAGAATGCTACCCTCATTTTACCAAGATATATTGATTGAAGCTGGCTGTGACGAGGCTGGGAGAGGCTGCTATGCAGGACCAGTTTTTGCAGCTGCAGTAATATTACCAAAAACTTTTAAACATCCACTACTAAATGATAGTAAACAAGTGGGTGAAAAGCATCGGCTGATTTTGAAAGAGGTGATAGAGTCTAATGCTATTGCTTGGTCGGTTGCAAGTATTGATGTAGAATCAATTGATACCATTAATATTTTAAGGGCCAGTTTTAAAGCAATGCATTTGGCAATTGATCAGCTTAAAGTTAAACCAGCCTATTTATTAATAGATGGAAATCGGTTTATACCTTATAAAAAAACGCCCCATTTATGTATTGTTAAAGGGGACGGTAAATATGCATCTATAGCTGCTGCAAGCATTTTGGCCAAAACGCATAGAGATGCTTATATGGAAAAGATTCATTCGCAATTTCCCCAATATGGATGGAATAGGAATAAAGGGTATGGTACAGAAGAACATCGAATAGCCATATCGAATAATGGCTTATGTATGCATCATCGAAAGAGTTTTAATATTGTTCCAACACAAATAAATATTTCTTTTTAAGCCATATCCCAAGCACCAGCACCTAAACGAATTAATTCAAAATCTGAATTTGTACAATCGATAATGGTAGATGGAATTATTCCACCGATTCCACCATCTACTACAATATCTACAAGGTTTTCAAATTTCTCATGAATTATTTCAGGATCAGTATACTCTTCTATCATTTCTTCTGGTAAAGAAGCAGACAGCAAAGGGTGACCTAAACTTTCTACAATTGTTCTTGCAATAATATTATCAGGAATTCTTAACCCTATTGTACTTTTTTTACTTTGTAAAATTTTAGGAACTGCTTTACTAGCAGAAAGTATAAAAGTATATGGCCCGGGCAAATAACTTTTTAGGATTCGATAAACAGGTGTATCAATTGGTTTGCTGTATTTGCTTAAATCACTCAAATCGTTACAGATAAAACTCAACTGTGCTTTTGCAGGATCAACTTGTTTAATTCTAGCAATACGTTCAATAGCTTTTGGTTGAAAGATATCACAACCAAGTCCATAAATAGTATCGGTTGGATATATAATCACTCCACCAGATAACAAACAATCGATGATTGTTTTAATATGGCGGGGGTTAGGGTTATCAGGATGAATATGTAATAACATACTCGAAGTTACTTTAAAAAACGAAGACGGCAGATGCCGTCTCCTGTTTGTTTGTAACCCCTGGTTAAAAAATAATAATAAAATTGGATAGTCACCATCCACTAATATTACAATATAAAAGTAGAAAGAGCAATCAACCAAAACAACGTGTTAAGTACCTGAATTTTTACCGTTAATAAACGGATATATATAAGTAAATTTGCTGAATTTAATTATTAAAAAAAGCTTAATTTTAATACTGGTAATTATCAATATCCAATATTAAAAGCTGACTCAATGAAAACCATTGCCTTAGTTGATGACCATGTTTTATTACGAAACGGTCTATCTAGCATAATTAAGAATTACCCTGATTATCAGGTAATACTTGAAGCTGATAATGGTAAACATTTTATTGACCAACTTAATCCTTATAACTTACCAGACATAGTATTATTAGATATCACCATGCCCGAAATGAACGGCTATGAAACTGCAAAGTGGCTATATGATAATCATCCTTCAGTAAAAATACTTGTTTTGAGTATGTTGAATGATGAAAGAGCAATTATAAAAATGTTGAAATGCGGGGTTAAGGGATATATCTTAAAAGACATCCAACCAGGTGAGTTAAAAAGAGCGTTGGATGAAATTTATGAAAAAGGCATTTACTTTAATGAAATATTGTATTGCAATTTTGTAAATACCATTAAAAATGGTTTATCAGAACCAGAAGATGAATACCAAAAATTATTTAATCTTCCTGAAAGAGAAAAAGAATTTTTAAAATGGTTATGCACAGATAAATCATTAAAAGAAATAGCAGCAGAAATGCATTTAAGTCCTAGAACAATTGATGGCTATCGCGATAATCTTTTCGAAAAAATAAATGTTGCGAGCAGAATAGGGCTTGTGTTATTTGCTATAAGAAATGAGTTAGTGAAATTATGATTTAATTTCCCAAACCTCTCTACCGCGTAATAATTTATCTAAATCTCCTTTGCCCTTCAGTGCAATTGTTTCATCGATTTGCATTGACATTACATCTTCATAACATGGTCGATCTGTTTCAAAAAATACTCCAAATGGTCTTGGAAAATGTCCGCCATCTTTATTAGGATTATCAAACATCCTTACTAAAATTTGTGCTTTATAAAAATCCCGCTCATCATGAATCCATAAATCGTCGGTTGATGTGCTGTCTCCTAACTCAACTACAACTGGTCTTAATCCATCCAACTTTATTCCTTTGTTTTGATTGGTACCAAAAATCATTGGTTTGCCATGTTCTAAAAACAAACACTCTTCTTGCTTAGTTGATTTTTCTGTAAATACCTCAAAAGCGCCATCATTAAAAATATTACAATTCTGATAAATTTCTAAGAATGAAGAACCCTTGTGTGCATTGGCTCTTGTAAGCATAAACTGAAGATGTTTCGGATCACGATCCATAGTGCGGCCAATAAAACTTGCATCAGCGCCCATTGCTAAAGCCAATGGATTAAATGGATGATCGATGCTTCCGAAAGGAGTACTCTTGGTGATTTTATTTTCTTCAGAAGTTGGTGAATACTGCCCTTTTGTTAAACCATAAATTTGGTTATTGAACAATAAAATATTTACATCAAAATTTCTTCTTAATAAATGAATAGTATGATTTCCACCAATACTTAATCCATCTCCATCTCCAGTAACAATCCATACACTTAATTCAGGGCGAGCAGCTTTTAATCCACTTGCAACCGCAGTTGCTCTCCCATGAATGCTGTGCATTCCATAAGTATTCATATAATAAGGGAACCGACTACTACAACCAATTCCACTGATGATGGCAATATTTTCGCGAGCAACACCAATCGTTGGCATGATCTTCTGCACTTGTGCAAGTATTGAATAATCGCCACAACCCGGGCACCAACGAACTTCTTGGTCTGTAGCAAAATCTTTTGATGTTAAAGCGGGTTGACTAACTGTTGCTGTAGACATTTCTTATTAATTGTTAATTATGAATTTTGTAATTCTTCCCAGTATTCTGCTGCCCTTCTTGTATGTGGTATAACGATAGTACCACCTACAATATTTGCAACTGCAAAAATTTCATACATTTCTTCTGTATTTACGCCTAGTTCAAAACTTTTTCCTAAATGATATTTAATACAATCATCGCATCGCAATACCATACTAGCCACTAAGCCAAGCATTTCTTTTGTTTTTTTATCTAGAGCCCCTTCGTCATATGTATTGGTATCTAGATTCCAAAGTCTTTTCATAACAAGATTATTCTTACTAAGAATAACCTCGTTCATTTTTTCTCTATACTCATTAAATTCATTCACCAATTCACTCATACAGTCACATTATACAACAAAAATACATAAGCAGTGCTTTGCACCCCCAAATTATTTGTACTTTACCGGCCTAAAACGCTCATAATGACAAAATTAATTTTTCTCTTATTAATTCCCTTTATTGGAATAAGTCAAAATAAAGGCAATTTGATAAAGATTACCGACATGTTGAAGATAAAACAAATGAGCGGATTGAGTATCAGTCCAGGTGGTAACAAAGCCGTTTTTGTGTTAAATAGTATCGAACCAGAAGGCGATAGCAAGCTTGAATTTAAATACAACAATCAATTATACATAGTTCCAATGGATGGTTCGTCTGCTCCAAATGCCTTAACTAATAAGGAAAGTGCAGGTCAACCTGCATGGAGCCCTAATGGTAAACAACTGGCTTTTATAAGAGCAGTAGAAGGAAAGCCACAAATATTTTTATTGTCGTTTGATGGTGGCGAACCAGTGCAACTTACCAAATTTAAGTATGGAGCAAGTGCACCAAAATGGAGCCCCGATGGAAAAATGATTGTGTTTACCTCTTCAGTTCCTTTAAAGGATTTACTAAAAGATAGCTTGCTAAATCCAAATAAATTATTACCAAAATGGCCAATGGAAAAACCAGGGTTTGAAAAAAATGAATACTTAAAAACTACAACCGTAAAAGCAGACCCCGACGGTAATACTGATGAAATAAGGGCTTATTTAGAGTTGAATGTTGCTGATAAAAAAGCCAAAGTAATCAATAAACTAAATTTTCAAGAAGAATCAACTACATCGGGGGACTTAGCTTTTAGTCATCTTTTTATGATGTCAGTAGAACCAAATGCTGTGCCAATGGCTATTACCAAAGGGTTCTATCGTTTTGGCAATCCTGAATTTACACCCGATGGAAGTAAAATTGTTTTCAGTGGAAATATGGATTCTATGCAACATCCCGATAGGGCTTTAGAAAGTCAATTATTTATGGCCAATGCAGATGGATCTAATTTGAAAGTATTGTTGAGTGGAGTCGGAAAAACTTATACTAATCCAAAAATATCTCCTTCAGGCAAATGGATTGCATTTCAGGTAGGTGCAGTTTCTTTTGTTGATGTACCCGCTTTAGCTATAATGCCGTTGAATGGAACAGCTAGTGAAATTACTATGCTTCCTTTTGATAGAAATAAAGGGGGACTTAACTGGAGTGCCGATGAAAAATTTATTTATTTCACCGCACAAAGTAATGGTGGCGCACCAATTTTTAGAGTAGATGTAAAAACAAAAGCTGTTGAGCAATTAACCGAATCGGCTGCAGGTATTAGTAGTTATGATTTATTCAATAATAAACTAGTATTTGTAAAAACAGAAGTTGCTAATCCTTTCGAATTATATACTAGTGATGCAGTAGGTAAAAATACAAATAGAATCAGCAGTTTTAATTATGATTGGGTAAGTAAAAAAGAATTGAGTTTTCCTGAAAAGAAAATATTTAAAAACGAGAAAGGATTAACAATAGAATATTGGATAATGAAGCCAGCTAATTATGTTGCTGGAAAAAAATATCCAACAATTGTTGACATTCATGGTGGACCATCGGCAATGTGGGGTCCGGGTGAAAGCTCTATGTGGCATGAGTTTCAGTACTATGCTGCTAAAGGATATGTTGTTGTTTATGGTAATCCTAGAGGCTCTGGCGGATATGGTGCAGATTTCTTAAGAGCTAACGTAAATGATTGGGGAACAGGACCAACTTCGGATGTACTCACTTCGTTAGACTTAGCTGCTAAAGAAGGATTTATTGACACTAGTAGACTTGCAGTAACAGGAGGTTCTTATGCAGGATATTTAGTGGCATGGATTATAAGTCACGACCAACGATTTAAAGCTGCATGTTCTCAACGTGGAGTGTATGATTTAAATACTTTTTTTGGAGAAGGAAATGCATGGAGATTGGTACCTAATTATTTTGGTGGATATCCTTGGGAAGAAAAGTCAAAAGCTATTTTAGTAAGAGAATCTCCTATTACTTATGTAGCCAACATTCATACGCCGTATATTATTTTTCATGGAGAAAATGATTTGAGAACGGGAGTAATACAAGGAGAAATGCTTTACAGAAGTTTAAAGATTTTAGGCAGAACGGTGGAGTATGTGAGGCATCCGGGCGGAACCCATGAATTAACTAGAACAGGAAATAATCGCCAAAGAATAGATCAGATGTTGAGGACGGTGGAGTTTTTTGAGCGGTTTATTAAATAAAACTGGATTACGTCATTTCGTCTCGCCGAAGGCGAGAGAGAAATCTTATAATAGTTTATGAGGTTTATAAAGTATTTTCGAGCTTTCTATAAGTGAGGGGATTATATTATCGTTTTAAAAAAAATAAAATCAACATAGGTTTATGACAATCGAAAGTTTTAAGGAATTAGCTCACGAATTAAAAATTAAGGAACTGAAATATTCAGGAGAGTTATTGGGATCTTATGACCGTAACAGTGAAAACAACGGACCTAAAACACATGGGGATATTTTTGCCTTGTACGATTTTTGGGTGTATTTAAGTGATGACGAAGAAACCATCATTCCATCTCGCAGAAATCCTTTACCAGAAGAATAGACGTTTGTTAGCGTAGTTCTCCCAACCAAGTCACCAATTCACGCTTAATTGCTTCGCCAATTATTTTTTGTTTTATTGGGTCTTGCAGTAAAGTTCGGCTAACAGCATTATCGCCGATTTCCAATAATACACGATAAGGTGCATTGTTTATATTTTCATCTAAACTGTAAAAACTTAATTTATTGGTAGAAGTACAACGGTAATCATTTCTTCCAGTGGTACTATCTAGTAATACACCACGGTTTTCCAAATTTGTAGCTATAGCAATTGCTTTAATTAACCTTGCAGCAAGTATGCTGTTTTCCGATTCAAATTTATCTCCATAATGAATATAACCCCATACTGCATTTCGTTTGGTGCCGCCATTATTATGAACCGCAATCATTACTTGAGGATTGTATTTATTAGATTGTTGAATTTCAAAAGCATAGCCAGAAAATTTGCCATCTACAATTGCAGATGTTTCACCAATGGAAGTATTGCTACCTATATCGGCATGATGCACATCTTTATTTCCAAAACTCCAAACCTTGTATTCTTTTAAATGTGGTTTAGCTTCCATAGCAGCTTCTACAATGGCATTACAAGTAGCAGCTTCACTAAAATCAACTCCAGTATTGGTTTGATGGGATGGCTGCCATACAATCACTGGTTTTCTTTTTTCTGAAATTATGGTTTTATAAGATTGATTGATAAAGCACATTACAAGCAATAAAATAATAGAAGTCTTTTTCATACAAATAATTCAAGAGATATAAAGATTAATCAATCATTTCAGCTCCAAAATAGCTATGCATAACTTTCGGTAATTGTATGCCTGCATCTGTTTGATTATTTTCTAATAAACATGCTACAATACGTGGTAATGCTAAAGAGCTTCCATTTAAAGAATGTGCCAATTGAGTTTTTCCATCGGCGGCTTTAAAACGGCATTTTAATCTATTGGTTTGAAAAGTTTCGAAATTGCTAACACTACTTACTTCTAACCAACGTTCTTGCGCTGCACTATACACTTCAAAATCGTAAGTTATAGCACTAGCAAAACCCATATCACCTCCACATAAGCGAAGAATCCGAAAAGGTAATTCTAAAGTTTGAAGGAGTTTTTCTACATGAATAACCATATCATTCAATACATCTTCGCTTTTATCTGGATGTACAATTTGTATGATTTCTACTTTTTCGAATTGATGTAACCGGTTTAAGCCACGAACATCTTTGCCATAACTACCCGCTTCTCGTCTAAAACATGGAGAATAGGCAGTCATTTTAATAGGAAAATCGCTCTCTTTTAAAATAGTATCTCTATAAACATTGGTAACGGGTACTTCTGCAGTAGGAATTAAATAAAAATCGTCTTCAGTAGCATGATACATTTGCCCTTCTTTATCGGGTAACTGTCCGGTTGCAAAAGCAGAAGTGGCATTTACCATAAATGGTGGAAGGTATTCGGTGTAACCAGCATCAGTATTAAAATCTAAAAAAAACTGAATTAAAGAGCGTTGTAGTTTAGCACCTTTTCCTATATAAACCGGAAATCCGCTTCCAGTAATTTTATTGCCCAATTCAAAATCAATCAGATTGTATTTTTTGGTCAAATCCCAATGTGGTAAAGCGTTTGCGCCTAATGTTGGGGTATTCCCTCCTGTTCTTACTATTTCATTTTCTTCAGGAGTTTTGCCTTTTGGAACAGCATCTGTAGGAAGGTTTGGTAGCAATACCAACGTATCAGCCAATCGCTTTTCAACATCAGCCATTTGCGTTTTAAGAGGATCAAGCGTTAGCTTCCAAGAAGCTACATTTTGTTTTATCAATTCAGCAGCTTCTTTATCGCCCTTACTCATTAAGCCTCCAATTTCTTTGGATGCGCTGTTAACTTTAGCCTGTATATCATCAAATGAACCTTGTAATTTTTTACGCTCATCATCTAACTGAATAATCAAATCAACCAGATTCAGGTCCTTAAAATTTTTCTTCCTGAGTCTTTCTTTCACTTTTTCGGGTGCAGACCTTAATAAACTAACCTGTAACATATTCTTCGAAATTTTGTGCAAATATACCTATTGCAGCTTGATGATGGCATGCTTGCATTGTTTACATTTGCAGCTATGTTCATTACAGATGATTTAATGCAACGATGGTGGGCTTTAGAAGCCAAATTGATGACTCGTTTCGATAAAAAACCGGATTTAGAAGCAGTATTGTTTTTAATTGGCCTGCAAGAAACGGGATTTATGCAAGAAAAAATATCCAAGGAGCAAAAGCAAGACCTAATGCATGTGGCCGTTTGCACTGTGATGGCACAAAGCGGCTATTATTTAGTAGAAGGAAAAGATGAAGAGGGCTGGCCACATTTTAAACAGCTAAAGCAACTCCCTGAAATGAGTATGCCAGAACAAGAAAATTTCATTAAAGATCATGTACTACTTTATTTTGAACAACAAGGTTTTTAATAGTCGTGATATTTCGTACTTTTAATTTTATCGAATACAACTTTATTCAATATTTGAACCACTAAAAAAAACAATATGAATTTTCCGGAAGAACTACGTTACACAAAAGACCACGAATGGATTAAATTAGAAGGCAATGTTGCTACTATAGGCATTACAGATTTTGCACAACATGAGCTAGGTGATATTGTTTACATTGATATTAATACTGTTGGAAAAGAATTAGCGAGTGAAGAAATTTTTGGAACAGTAGAAGCTGTAAAAACTGTAAGTGATTTATTTTTGCCAGTTGCAGGGGTGGTTACTGAAGTAAACGCACTATTAGAAAAACAACCAGAATTGGTAAACACCGATCCATATGGTGATGGTTGGATGATTAAAATGACAGTTGCAGACACCGCTTCTGTAGAAGCACTAATGAGTAAAGACGCTTATGCTTCATTGGTTGGATAACTTTTTTAAAATATTATGAAATACAATAAGCTAAAAGAATTACTTGGTTTAAAAAAAGAAGTGATTTCTTTAGAAAATAAGATTTTTAATCTTGTTTCCTTTCTGGTATTTGTAGCAATGGCAATAGGCTTTGCAAGTAATATTTTTTTAGGAAGAAATTTCATTCTAAATATCCTTGTATTTTCTCTTTTAGTAGTTTCATTTTACTTTTTCTATTTATCACGCTATAAAGATTTATACAAGCCAATTG
>JBKJQV010000023.1:0-3045 GCA_046593815.1 Sediminibacterium sp.
ACTTCCTAAGAGTTATATGCCCGATAAATATTCCAAACATTTAAACCAACATAAACCAACAGCAGAGCAATGCCAATAATTTTATTAACCTGCTCGGCTTGTTTCTTATGTCCACGCTTAATATAGTTCAGGGTAAAAACTGAAGCTGTAATAACCAACAGAATATAAACGAGTGTAAAACCGTGAAGTGTATCGACCAAAGTAAAACTATTGCTTTCAGGAAGTGCAGAATCTATAATGTATTTGTTTCCAATCACTGCAAATAAAGAACCCACGCTAAGGGCCAGACGCGAATCCATATTATCTGGATGAATATAGAAGCACATGCAGGCTATTAGGAAAGAAACATACATTCCAAGGAACATTTTAATAAAAAGTTCCCAAGAATTACGATGAACCTCTATAGTTACATTATAAGTACCAAATTTGGATTGAGGCTTTTGCAGGGCAGGGTCACCAAAACTGGTTGTGTAGTCTTTTATGTCCGTTTGAGTATTAAAGCTGTCCTTAACCCAATCCGTCAAAAAATCCTTACCATAATGCGCTCCGAGGGTATCTCTGGCAAAGACTAGTGACTTAGAATCATACATTGAGTTTTCAATTGAAAAAATTAAATTCTGCCTGTCAAAAGGAAAGTTTTTTATATTCCAGTTACCCTTCATTAGGCATTGTAATTTCATGAGGATATAAATTGTGCCATCCTTCAGTGTATCGAGCGTAGCGTATGATTTTTCGAAAGTCTTAGCCATGGGCACTTCTAGGTTTTTTAAAAAGTCAAACTCTGGTCGTTTATACTTCAACCATAGCCACAGGTTTATCTTATACGCCTTTTCCTTAAAGTCAATATCATGAACGCTTGTTACATATACTCCCACAGTTACCGTGTCGGGATGTACGTTTTGACCAAAAGCTTTTGAAATAAATAATGAAGAATAGACAAGGAAAATCAGAAAAAGAAAATATTTTTTTTTCATCTGAGCAGTTTACAGTTTACTCAAAAGTATAATAAAGGATTGGAAAATCAAATATTGTTCAATTAGCGCTAGAACAAATGTCAAAACAAAAAATAGAGGCTTCAAGTAGTTTTTAAATAATATACAATTTCATATTTTTAATTACCACCCAACATAACCCGGAGGCACTATACCATTTAACCTTAAATAAACCAACAATTGTGCCCTATGGTGTGTTTGGTGGTCTTGGATAAGGTTAATAATTTGTAGTTTATTCATTGGGCCCGAGAAGAACTTAACAGAATCACTCAATGCTTTAATATTGAAATTTTGCAGTGCATCAATAGTGAAGTCGTATGCTTTTGTAACTACTGTTATAATATCTTTTTTTGAAGTTAGCTTTCCTTCAGCTTCAGTTAAAGGATTTTTATTACCGTTAATGTAGGCTGAACTTAACCAACATAAATTTTCAGAAATATGTAAAAGTTGTTTACCGAATTCCATTTCTTCATTGCTTGGCTTATAGTCATATTTTTCCGAAGGCATTAAATTTGCGACCTTCAGGGTATATATTTTTGCATTTTTCAGTTTAGTTATATTTGCTTTCAAAAACATAGTATCAACAGATTGGGCAAAAGTGGTTGAAAAAGTAATAAATGTGGTAACAATGGTACAAAGAGTATATATATGTTTCATTATTAGTTTTTTATAAAGATAGCAACCCAATTATTAAAACCGCAGCTAGCGATTAAATATTGATTGCACTTCTTTCAAGGCATACTTGAATTAAACTCAATATACGCAGTAATTACTTAAATATTTTTTTTGGTTGGCAAGTAAACACTATATTTCAACTTCAAACCTAAACTAAACGAAAAATGATCACCTACATTGAACTTTGGAAATCTAAACAAACTTGGAATGATATGTCTGGGGAAGAAAGAGGAAATTATCTAAGTGCTTTAGGGCCTGCTATTCAACAATTAATGGAAAGTGGCGTTCAAATTGTAAGTTGGGGTAAAAATGAAACATCTACATTTAGCAAAGCAGACTATGATTACTTTGCAGTTTGGACATTCCCCAATATAGAAACAGTTCAAAAATTTGAGCAAATGGTTGAAGCTGCAGGATGGTACAACTTTTTTGATCAAGTCAACGCTATGGGTAATGCAACAAGTCCACAAGAAGTTATGAGTGAGATGATAAAAGCTTAATAGAATTTATTAAACTAGTGCAGCGTTAGTAGTAAATTGAAATTTTAATACTACTTTATATACTTAACTTTTGAATGTAAATTATGTATGAAGGTTGTTTAAAGAAGTTAATACATTGAAGGCTTTTAAAAGCCAGATAACTACAACTATAACCACTACCACATTAAGTATATTTTTAATTTTACTGTCCATTGGTATATAAGTATTTACCAACCAAAGTAAAACGCCCACAACAATTAGTACAATTATAATAGTAAGTATTGGCATAAAATAGTGTTTTAGTTATCATAAAGATGAATTATTCAACCAACAAAATATTACAGAATTATATAAAAGAATTACATTATTCACATGTTTGGTAAAGCTATTTAATATTGTTAAGCTACTATTTAGATATTTTTTACTAGAAAATAAATAAATATTGGAAAGTTGGGAATAGAATTACTGAAGTTGATTAAAATACAAAACTGTTGTGCGATATTCTTAAGCCAACTTCCCAATAAATTGGGGCCAGTATTTTAAAGTCATTTTTTTGGTTTATTTATCTTTCCCTGCTCAGGTCCTAGTTGCTATGATATCTCATGCTTTTATATTAAATTATATCTGGGTTATGTTCTTGTAAATAGATTTTTATGCTCTCTAAATCTTTATACAAAACACTATCATTATCAAATCGTTTTTTAAATTTACGAATTTGCTTATAAATACTTTGTGAGTATGTTGATAATTTGCTTTCAAAATTTAATGCGTCAACTGCTTGAACAATACTAAGTAATTCTATGGCTAAAACTTGATAGGCATTTTCAATTACCTTACTGCAAATCAACGCAGCATTTGTGCCCATACTTACAATATCTTGATTGTCGCCATTGCAGGAT
>JBKJQV010000046.1:0-19636 GCA_046593815.1 Sediminibacterium sp.
CTGCGACCCCCTGGTCCCAAACCAGGTGCGCTACCGGCCTGCGCTACTTCCCGAGTCTTATTCTTGATCAAAATTGGCCGTTCTAGCGGTGAGGGAGGGATTCGAACCCTCGGTACAGTTTAACCCGTACGGCAGTTTAGCAAACTACTGGTTTGAGCCGCTCACCCACCTCACCGTCCTTACTCTTTTCAGAGAGGGCTGCAAAAATAAGAGCCTGAAGGCTAACCGCCAAAAAATGATGGTTAATTCCTCAAAATAAAACATCCCAAGCTGTTAAACTTGGGATGAAAAATATATTTGACTCAATAAATAAATTCATACCTCTATCTACATAGCTGCTAATTGCACCTTCTGCGTTAATTCCATTACATTTTCACGAAATATTGAATCTGTATCCATTAAGTCTTTTACAGTTTGACAAGAATGTATTACAGTAGTATGATCTCTTCCTCCAAAATGTTCTCCAATTGTTTTTAATGAGTTCTTTGTAAAAGCTTTTGCTAAATACATAGTAATTTGACGAGCTTGTACGATCTCTCTTTTCCGTGTTTTATGTAACAATTTCTCATAAGGCACATCAAAGTACTCACAAACCATTTTTTGTATGGCATCAATCGTAATTTCCTTACTGCTTGTTTTCACAAAATTGCGCAATACTTTCTTTGCTAACTCAACATCAATTTCTTTTTTATTTAAGGAAGACTGAGCCAATAAAGATATAAGTGCACCCTCTAATTCGCGAACATTGGTATTAATATTATAGGCCACATATTTTACTACTTCCTTTGGCATATCTAAACCATCATTCTTCATCTTCTTTTCTAGTATCTCAATACGAGTATCGTAATCAGGAATTTGTAAATCCGCACTTAACCCCCAACGAAATCTACTCAATAATCTTTCTTGCATTCCATCTAAATCTTTCGGTGGCTTATCAGAAGATAGTACCAACTGCTTTCCACTTTGGTGCAAGTGATTGAAAATGGCAAAAAATGCGTCTTGACTTTTTTCTGCTCTACTAAAAAATTGAACATCATCAATAATCAACACATCAATCAATTGATAAAAATGAATAAAATCATTAATGGCATTGTTACGACTATGATCTTGAAATTGGTTAATGAATTTTTCACTACTTACGTATAAAACTACTTTCGAAGGATGTAGTCTTTTAACTTCATTACCAATACTTTGGGCTAAATGTGTTTTACCTAAACCAACACCACCATAGATTACTAAAGGATTGAAAGAATTTGCTCCTGGCTTTTCTGCAACAGTTTTTCCCGCTCTTCTTGCTACCCTATTACAATCGCCTTCTATAAAAGAATCGAACGTATACATATGGTTCAACTGTGGATCAATTTGCATTTTTTTCAACCCTGGAATAACAAATGGATTCTTTACAGGATTATCAATTACTAATGGAAAATTCATTTCATTGTTATTGATAGATTTTGATCCGCGAGCTGGGATGTCCATAGAACCATTGCGAGGATTTGAATTACCACTATCAACCATGATACGGTATTCTAATCTTGCATCTTTACTTAACTCGCGTTTTAAGGTTTTTGCTAAGAGCGTAACATAATGCTCTTCGAGGTACTCATAGAAAAATTGACTAGGCACTTGAATCATCAAAATGTTGCCTTTTAATTCTACAGGAGTAATGGGCTCAAACCACGTTTTAAAATGTTGCCATTCTACAATGTCTTTAATAATCTTTAAGCAATTCGTCCAAACAATTTCAGCGGTTTTAGCCATATAAATAAATGAGCAATTTTATATAATCAGTTCTAATTTTCTATGTTGTTCAAGTTATCCCATTTTTTCCACATGTTGAAAACTTTATGTAAAAAAATTAGGACAGCGAATATGTACACTTTATGTTGAAAAAAAAAATTTTTTATTCGCTTGTTTTTATCATGTCAACCACAGTATGGACTTTTGACCAATTTTTATGACTATTTCCTGAAAAAATATAATCTAACCTTCCCAAATTAATGCCTCCCCAACCTACTTGATTCACTAAAACATCTCCTCCTTTCTTGTTTTTGTATTTTCTAGGTCGTTCAAAGAATCGATGGGTATGTCCTCCAATAATTAAATCAATGTCGTAACATTCTTTTGCAAGTATTTCATCACTTACTTTATTCTCTTCATATTTATCTCCTAAATGCGATAAACAAATGATTAAATCGCAGTTTTGTTTTTTTAAAAGTGAAGCTGTTGCATTAGCACATTCAATTGGATTTTTATAAACAGTTTTGCCAAATAAATTATCTGGAACTAGTCCATCTAACTCAATCCCTACACCTAAAATTCCTACTTTTTTCTTCCCCTTTTGTATAGTAATATAGGGCTTGTATTTTGTTTCCATTGGAGTGCCTGAAAACTCGTAATTACATATCACAATTGGGAAATTGGCATGTTGCAATTGATTGGCAAAATTGTCTAACCCAGCATCAAAATCATGATTACCCATTGTGGCAGCATCATAACCCATTTTGCTCATAGCTTTAATCTCAGGTTCACCTTTATACATATTAAAATAAGGTGTGCCCTGAAATATATCTCCAGCATCTAGCAATAAAACATTTTCTGCTTCCTCTCTAATTTGTTTAATTAAAAAAGATCTAGCTGCAACACCTCCAAGCGCTTGATTTCTACTTCCATCCATAGGAAATGGATCTAGCCTACTATGCACATCATTCGTGTGCAATATTGTTAATGGATATTGTGTAGGAATTGCACCAACCAAAGGAGCAATTAAAACTGCTCCAGAAGTAAGTGCTGAATCTTTTAAAAATTTTCTTCTATTCATTGTTTAAGCTTACTCTTTTTTCTAATTTTCCATCAACTGGCATTCCTGCATTAGTTAACTCTTTTATGTAATCAAATAAGGCATCTCTCAATAAATACCCTTTATTAATAAATGGTATTCCTTTTAGCATTAAACTATTACTACCCCCATTAGCAATATAATCGGTATTAGAAGTAATGTACTTGGCTTTCAAATCAATAGGTTTACCATTAATGATGATGTCAATTGCTTTTTTATCCTTTATTGTGAAACTTGAGCCAGCTGATATTGGCCATCCACCATCAGCTGCAATTAGTTGAATAAACTTTTCTAAAACTGCACCGCTTAGCTCTTGTAATACAATTAAATTATCGAATGGCATTAGTTCATACACATTTCCTACAGTAATATTTCCTTTGTTTAAACCTGAGCGGATACCACCCTGATTCATAAAGCCAATATCTACCCGTTGATTAAATTTTTGAGCACCCATTTTTTGAATACAATCGGCCATAAAATTACCTAAAATACTTTCTGGTTGCTTCTTATACATTGATGAATTTGCAAAGCCAATTACTTTGCCCATTGTTTTATTCAATTCTACACCATAAGGTTTAACTAAGTTTATTAAACTAGTATCTGGCTTGAGTGTTGAGTTAATGGGATATTCTTTATATGATAGTGAAAGAGGTAAATTAGGAGTGCTGCATGCCAACAAGAAAATAAATAAAATTGAGCTGGAACTAATACGAAACATAGATAATAATTGAACAATAAGAAAGGTACAATAATAATCTTTTCAAAAAACTATTTTTTAAAAAGATCGACCAATTTAACCCTACTTTTGCGGATTATATATAAAACAAAAATATGAGTTACGAAATAGTAGGAAAACTGGTTGCCAAATTTGATATTGTTCAAAGAACAGAAACTTTTAAAACAAGAGAATTTGTAATTGAAAAAACAGAAGATATCAACGGAAGAACAATTACCAATTTTGTAAAATTTCAATGTGTACAGGATAAAACGGCAATGCCTGATAGATTTAATTTAGGTGATGATGTTAAAGTACTCTTTAATATTAAAGGTACTAAGTGGAATAAAGATGGAAAAGATAATTACATAACCAATTTAGACGCTTGGCGCATGGAAACCATGAAGCTTTCTACCGATGCTGATATGCCGCCAAGTTCTAATTACAACGATATTCCACCTGCAGCTGATGTTGTGGATGATTTACCATTTTAGTACAATTCTAAAATGTTTATTTGCTTTTTAGGATAAATCCCTAACAGTATGCAGCAACAACTATCCCTAAAATTGAAGCCCGAAATAGCTGCTTCAACAGAAATGATAAATTTAGCTATAGCCAATGCTACAGGCTTTCCTATATCTGCAATTTCAGGTTTTTTAATAATAAAAAAATCAATCGATGCTAGAGGTAAACAGACTTGGATTAATTTAAGTGTAACCGTTTTCATAAACGAGCCTTTCATTCAAAGAGAAAAAAAAATATATCAGTTTAATTCTCTAGGTAGTTCTGCAAAAAAAGTAATAATTGTAGGAGCAGGACCAGCAGGTTTATTCGCAGCACTCGAACTAATTGAACTTGGAATACAGCCAATAATAATAGAAAGAGGTAAAGATGTAAAAGCAAGAAGAAGAGACCTTGCACGTTTAAATAAAGAAGGCATCATAAACCCAGATAGCAATTATTGCTTTGGAGAAGGTGGAGCTGGAACATACAGTGATGGTAAACTATATACAAGAAGTAGCAAAAGAGGTAATATTGATAAAGTATTACAACTATTTTATCAATTTGGTGCCGATGAAAATGTGCTGTATCAATCTCACCCACATATTGGCACCAATAAGCTCCCGCAAATAATTACTGCAATGCGTCAACAAATTTTAGATGCTGGCGGAAAAATATTATTCGAAAAAAAATTAACCTATATCCTTTACATAAATGATTTCATTCAATATATTAAAACAGAAGATGGAGATCAATTAACCGCAGATGCTTATATATTGGCGACCGGTCATTCTGCTAGAGATATTTTTCGATTACTTGATCAGCAAAAAATTTTAATAGAATCTAAACCCTTTGCATTAGGAGTTCGAATTGAACATCCGCAGCAAATAATCGATTCGGTTCAATATCATTGTTCAACCAGAGATGAGCATTTGCCACCAGCATCTTATAGTTTAGTAGAACAAGTTAACGGAAGAGGTGTTTTTAGTTTTTGTATGTGTCCGGGTGGAATAATAGCACCTGCTGCTACAGATCCTGGGGAATTGGTTGTAAACGGTTGGAGCCCATCTAAAAGAAACAATGCATTTGCAAATAGTGGAATGGTAGTACAAGTAACAGAAGAAGATGCGATAAATTATTTTAAAAAAATAGGAAAAAAAGTTGAGACAAATGCTTTATTATTAATGCATTTTCAGCAATCAATTGAACAAACTGCTTTTATTTCCGGAGGAGGAAAATTTAAAGCCCCTAGTCAGCGAATGGTTGATTTTTGTGATAATAAAACTTCAGCTAATTTACCAAATTGTAGTTATTTGCCAGGTGTAAATTCAGTACCATTAAAAGAAATACTTCCTCCCTTTATTTATTCAAGTTTACAAGGTGGCTTTAATAGTTTTGGAAAAAAGATAAAAGGCTATTTCACCAATGAAGCAATAATAGTTGCAACAGAAAGCAGAACTTCCTCACCTGTTAGAATTCCTAGAGCTCTAGATAGTTTAACTCATCCTCAATTAAAAAATTTATACCCATGCGGCGAAGGGGCTGGATATGCAGGAGGAATTGTAAGTGCTGCTATGGATGGACAAAAAGTAGCTAGGCAAATACAATTATGTATTTAATATTATTCTGAAATAGGCTTATTTAAAGTTGATAATAAAAAGCCTTTTTGAATTAACAAGTTTTCACTAAAAGCGTGTTTTTCATTAATCAATTTATTAGTCATATCTCCACTGGTTTTGAATAATCCAGTTAAATCTGGTTTACCAGCATCAACCCAACTTGTATACCAAAAATCGGCTATTAGTTCTGAGGAGTTTAACAATTGTATATTGATGGTATTTTTTAAAGAAGCTGCATATGCTTTAGCAAAAGCAGTTGTATAACTTTTAACTTCTTTACCCCTTCTTATTTGAACCCTGAACTTTTCTGTTTCAGAAAACTTCATTGTAACTTCTTTTTCTTTTGATAACATATCCGGCAAAAGAGAATTTGCTTTACGAATAGCTTTCCAAATAGCCTCTCCAGGTTTTTTTAAATACTTAGCTTTATGATTTGTATATAAATTGTAAGTGCCAATTTCTAATTCTGGTATCATGGACTCCCATAAACTATGCAACCCTTTTTGATCGGATAATTGTCCGTCGAAATTAATAGTAGTATGCAAAGGAACATGAGCATCTGCTATATAATGACCAAGATCGGCTGCATAAAAAAGTATACTATCTTTATTTTTATTTTTAAATGCGCATGTTAATAATTGTTTGGTAAACTGTACTTGATATGGCACATACCCATATTTAATCAAACTGTCTTTAGAATAAATATTGACTGCCTTATCCCATTCTAATGGCATTTTACGAATAGCATTTCCCCCAAAACCTTCAATATCTATAAAGTGTTTGGGAGCTTCTGTACTATCTGAATTTCTTCGTGTATCTGGTCTTGAAGCGTCGTAAGCCAACTTTTCCATATTGGCATAAAAAAATGGAGTCATTTCATCTGGTAGCTGATAAACAGCTAATTGATGCACTGTTTTATGAACTAAAAATCCCCAACTACTTAAAGATGTAATAATTATAAACACAAATATTCCAATAATCACTTTATTAAACTTCTTCATCTTAAACCTAATTATGTAATTTGCTGCAAAATTACTCTAAAGAAACTAGTAGTCTGTAATAATTCGCAATGAATTGATACTAACTATATAATACTTTCACTAAATAATAATTTCATAATATGAGCGCTATACTTGAACTGGAAAACTTAGTAAAATATTACGCAACACAAAAAGCAGTTGATGATATTAGTTTTTCAATAGAAAAAGGAAGCATTTTTGGGCTTCTCGGTCCTAATGGAGCGGGTAAAACCACTCTATTAAGAATGATTACTGGTATTTTTTATCCAGATAGTGGTAATATTCAATTTGATGGAAGAGCATTTAATCCTTCGGAAGATATAATTAAAATTGGATATATGCCCGAGGAAAGAGGGCTATATAAAAAAATGAAAATTGGAGAACAAGCATTGTATTTAGCCCAATTAAAAGGTCTAAGCAAATCAGAAGCTATGGAAAAAATAAAATTCTGGTTCAAGCGCTTAGAAATGGAAACTTGGTGGAATAAAAAAGTAGAAGATTTAAGTAAAGGAATGAGTCAGAAGCTTCAATTTGTAACTACTGTTTTACATGAGCCGAAGCTGATAATTTTAGATGAACCATTTAGCGGATTAGATCCATTAAATGCCAACTTAATAAAAGATGAAATTTTTGGTTTAGCTCAAAGAGGAAGTACTGTAATTTTTAGTACACATAGAATGGAACAGGTTGAAGAAATTTGTGATCATATTGTATTAGTTAATTTAGGTAAAAAAGTTCTTGATGGAAGTGTACAAGAAATAAAACAACAATTTAAAGAAAATAAATTTAGTATAACTCTTTCAACAGATAATACTGAAGCTATTTCGCAAGCGTTTACTATTATTGAACATAGAGGCAATGAACTTATAGTAAAGATTAACGATGGTTTTATGAGCAATGATGTGTTAAGCTATTTTTTAAATAATAATTATACAATAGAAGCATTTAAAGAAATTCTTCCATCTCTTAATGAAATTTTTATTTCTTTAGTAGAGAGTACTCATGCTAAAGCTAGAGCATTTCAAAAAGTTTAAAATAAATATTGAATCATAACGTAATTATTAATAGATAAAAATAAAATATGAATAAGATTTTCTTAATCATTCAAAGAGAATATTTGAGTAGAGTAATGAACAAACGTTTTTTACTTACTACTATATTAATGCCAATATTAATGGTGGGCTTTTTTGCAGGCGTTACTTTTTTATCAATTAGTTCAAAAGATGAACATAAGATTGCAGTAGTAGATAATAACGGATATTTTAAAGGAAATCTACAAAACACCAAAGACATTCATTTTGAATTTCCTGAAAATGTAGATACAACCAATTATTTAAAAAATGGTTTTACAGATATTATTATAATTCCAAAATTTGAAGGAACAACTAAAACAAATTATATTATTCGATCTAAGAAAAGAATTAGTATAGGTGCAGAAGATAAAATTAGTGAGCGAATAAATGCTGCAATTGAAGATAAATTATTACAAGATGCAGGAATTAATAAAGGTGAATTAGATTCTATACGTAGCAAGTCGAGATTTGCCGAATTAAAATCATTAGAGGAAGGTACAGGCGAAGCAGCTAAAGAAAGTAATGCAGCTTTATCATACGGAATTGGTTTTGGAAGCGGAATGTTAATTTATATAACCATGTTTATTTATGGCGCAATGGTAATGCGCGGTGTTATGGAAGAAAAAACCAACAGAATTGCTGAAGTAATGATCAGCAGTGTAAAGCCATTCCAATTAATGCTAGGAAAAATAATAGGCATTGGAGCTGTTGGATTAACTCAGTTTCTAATGTGGATTATTTTAATTCTTGGCATAACTACTGCAGCTCAACTTTTTATTCCTCATGATGTTATGCAACAGGTAAATTCTTTGCAACAATACAATGGTCAAATTCCTGGAGGAGGTATGGCTCAAGCTGGGGAAGCTGCTCAAAAAATATATAAACTTCAGCATACAATGAGTACTGCCAATTGGCCAGTAATTATTGGTTGTTTTATCTTTTATTTTTTAGGAGGTTACTTATTTTATTCTTCGTTATTTGCTGCAGTAGGAAGTGTTGTAAATGAAGATCCTCAAGATGCGCAAAGCTTAATGCTTCCTATTACAATGCCAATTATTTTTTCATTTATTATAATGACAAATGCAGTACAAGATCCAAGCACTCCAATTGCTACATGGGCAAGCATAATACCATTTAGCTCTCCAATGGTAATGATGGCTAGAATTGCCTATGGTGTTCCTGGAACTGTACCTTACTGGCAATTAGCTACTAGCATGATTACCCTAATTGCGGGATTTCTATTAACAACTTTATTAAGTGCCAAAATATATAGAACAGGAATTTTAATGTACGGCAAAAAAGTAAGTTGGAAAGAATTGGGTAAATGGGCTTTTAGAAAAAGCTAATTATTGAGCTAAGGAAATTCTAATATTAACTCCAGCTCTTGTATTAACAATTGGCGCGGATGTTGAAATATATGGCGTTACCCTTCTTTGATCAAAGAAGAACTTTATATTAATTCTATTATTCAAAACATAATCTATTGCAGGTTGTATAGTGATTTCTTTTTGTCCTCCAGTACCATATGCAATTCCCTGATCTAACCTACTATTACTAATTGCCACATCTCTAATAGAAACATCTAGTTTAAGATTGAGGTCGTTTTGCAATTTTTTACTTTTCCCTCCAGGTAATTTAAATGGAAGATTAATGCCCTTTTTTCTCCAGTTCATTCCAAAAATAACTTCTGTACTCCTACTTTCACTAAGCTGATAATCAATTAAGCTCATACTTAATTGTCGACTCTTTCTATATTCGAAATTAATATTAAGCTGATTAATAGTAGTGATATCAATTTTAATTAAGGGCTCAAAACGTTCAGAAATACTTACATTGGGTATTAAGAAAAATGGAATAAAGTTTCCGCTTGTAGTATCAATAAACCCTGGAGCGTTTAATCTAAAAGGATCTTGATATAACAACGCGCTATTAAAGCTATTCATACTCAACTGGCCATTATAACCATGACTAATTGTAATATTACTAAACTTGCTTGCTAGAGATGGTATCTTACTTAAACCTGTATAAGATATTTTCCAATTAGGGCGAGGAATAATTCCAGAAAATGGGTTTGAGCTAATACTATTTGAGCCATTTTTAATTAATGCAACGCCATTTGCATTTTGCTTAGTATATGCAGCAAGAAATGCAGGAAGTAATACACTTTGAGAATACCTATTGTACCCAGTTGCAAATCCATCGGCCGCAAACTTTTGATTATTTGGTAGCGACTGCCAATATGGATTTGATTCTGCTATTCGTCTAGAAATAATAATTCTATTGTTTTCAAACTCCTTAAATGTTGTAGATATCTCATTTGGATTTTGATTACCAAATAAAGTATTAAATGCAATAAAAGAAACGCTAAATCCGCCATTTAACAAAGGATTTAATTGCCCAAAATTATTTCCAGTTCCAGTAGTGTCTTTAATTAATGCCGAATAATCTTTTGTAAATGTTTTATCTAAATTTAAGTCAATAATCAATTCTCTAATTGGTTGCAATTGTGCTGTAATACTAAGTCGCTGTTCAAAACTCTGGCGGAATAAGAAATTAAAAGTGCTGTCTTTTGTTAACAATCCTTTTGAAATTTTATTGTTAATCCAATCATTATCTGGCTGCTTACCAAAAGTATAATCTAATCCAGGAGCCATACTTTGAAAGTTCTGTCCAAGAAAATGAGTACTATCTAAATATCCAGGCAAGCGACTTCTAAAATTTTCGCCATAGTTTATTGAAGCATTTTTAAACATAGTTATAAATTTCCCAACTGTTCTTTGAAAGCTATTTAGTTCAGGCATTTCATTAGCTCTAGTAAGTTTTTCTGCTATTCTAATATCTCTACGTTGTTGCCTCCATTTTTGCAATGCATCAATTTTAGCTTTTCCTAATAATCCTTTTAATGTTTCTTCTTTCGAAGGCAATGTTGACCCTAGCGCACTTGCTAATTTTTTATTAGCAGCAATACTTTTTGCATTTGGAGGTGGAATATTATCAAGTGCTCTTAACCATTTAGATTTTGCATAAAGATTTCCAAAACTAAATTGTGCATTAAAATTATTTTCTTGAGAGTTCTCAATTGTATTACCTAAATTAACTGCAATTCTACTTGCTCCAATCCAGCTATATGAAGTACCATAACTATATCTCGCTGTTACCCAATCAGAAAATGGAAACTTATTTAATGGAATAGTATAATTCAGCAATGCTTTTTGCTGATACAATGTATTTCTTCCTCCATTCAAAAGATTCTTTCTAACTGAATCTTTTTTCGAACTATTATCAATTCTCCCAAAAGGTTCATCAATTCTCGAGTTATTGGTTGCATTAAAATCGGCATTTAAAGAACGGGTAATATCCCAACGCATATTATAAAACCTATCAAAAGTAAAATACTTATCATAAGTAGTATCAACTCGTTCTACTTTATTACTATAAGAATTTACAATTCGAGGAATAAATTCACCAAATTGACGATTGATATCAGATCTGAAACTTAAGTATGATGGACGAAGATTATAATTAAAATCGCGTATCCATGCAAGCCATGGAGATTTTCCTTTGATTATTTTTTTGAATGGCTCCTTATAATTATTTTGACCAACATATGTATATCCAAATCCAACTCTATGCCTAATTACTTTGTTTTGAAGTATTACTGGGCTTGTATGATCTGTTTGAGAAAAAGCATAACTCACATCAAAATTACTAAGCCGCAGTAAACCGGGCTTAGTATTGCCAGGCATAACCCTAACATTGGTAAAGTTGATAGTTTGAATAGTTGTTTCATCAGCAGCCGCTTTTCTTATTGAGTCTCTTTTTGCAGCTGGACTACCATTTAATTTTTCTTTGTATAAAATATCTAAATCATATGGGTCAAATTCGGGAGTTCTTGAACTCTTATTTAAACTTGCATAAACAGGAATAGATAATCTAGATTTTTTTGGAACCAACTTTCCTGCATCAATATTTGCAGCAATATCAAATTGAACCAAATTATCTTTAGCCCTTTCATTTACTCTTTGTTCAATAGAACCAAATCCTTGGGTATAACGATTTGCTGAAACAGATAAAGTTCCAAGATCGGCCAACACCAAATCAACTCTTCCTAAAGCGGCCCATCCTCCATTTTCATTTAACCCCGATAAACGAAGCTCATTCATCCAAGCTTCAACACTTGCCGATTGACCATCTCCCCTAGCCGGATTTTCAATGCCAACTAACATGCCCCTAACTTCTCCTAGATTAGGATTTCCCATAATTGAGAATATTTTATTGCCTATAGTTCTTCTAAAAATAGTAGTAACAGATGCAATACTATTATTTCGTAATAATTTTAAGTCGATCAAGTCGCGCATATCAAAATCAATATTATTACTAGTAGGCCATACTTTTTCTTCCTGTCCTCTTGGATAAGTTCCTGGAGGTGTAATTTTTAACGGGAGTTTTACCTCGTAATAATTATTTAAAAAATCTTGTCCAATCCTAATGATAGCATATAATTCATCATTAATCAGTGTACGTTGACCAGCTATAGATTCAGCATGCAAATACATCGACAATTTAGAATACCTTCTTAAATCTAAATTCAATGTTTTAAATACACCTCTTGATGCGCCACTTGCTAGATTATTAATTCTCAAACTCAGCGCTTGTTCATTTTGCTGGAGATTAACACCATTATTACTTAATAATTGTACACGTTCTACATTTGGAGGCATTATATAATTTACTGGCTGCCTGCTACTATTCTCCTCTAAATTAACAGCCAACGTATTTAGAGTTGTTCCACTTGTATTATTAATTGGTGTGTAAGATCCTGTTGTATCAATATTAAAAATAAATTGTCGCCATTGATTTCTTACAAGATCCAATTTTGCCAATCGGAGAACAACAGAATCTTCAAAATCTGTTAAATACATACGAACAAATCGTATTGATTTAAAATCTGGGATACTACCAATTTTTCTGCTATAATTTTTAATTGGAATTCTAAATAAAAACCAATCTTCTGTTCTTACTACACCATCTGGTGAGTTAACCGTTACTTTCCTTTTATCGGTTACATACGGAGTTAAACCTACATCCATTCCTGGCTTTAAAGGTACTTCATATTCATAATAGGCTTCCGTTTCATTCAAAGTATTGTCTCTATTCAAATCTTCATTATCGGGATATAATGTTGCAGCTGATGTAAATTGTCCGTTAGTAGTGGATATAGGTGAATTACCTTGTTGGTTATTAAAATTTTTATACCGCCCTAATATTCCTGTACCTAATGCGTCAAAACTTGGATCGCGGTACCATTTATAATTATCAATAGACGGATCTATTAATGTTTTTTGATACACTTGAGAACCAACACCAAAATTATTTGCAAGCCTTTGAAGTACATATCCTTTTTTTCTTCTCTCACCATCATCATCAATTCCATCTAAACCAACATCCTGATAGGACCTATCATTTGGATCGTTGCTAAATGCTTGTGTTATCTGAATTGGATTTACTGGTGTTTTACCCCATGTATTACTACTGTCTACAGCTGCAGGAACTGTTGGAGTATTTATTCCGTTTTCATAAAATCTTTTTCCATCTTTTAAAATGTCTTCGCTTATATTTCCAAAATTAAGTAGCAATTTGCCACCCTTACTTGTTGGATTCATAATGAAAGGATTTTGCAACCAAATTTCTACAAATTCAATATTATTGGTTTCAAAATCTGTCTGATCAATTGATCGCATTAAACCTCCCCAACGAGCTGCTGGATTATTCAATTTTCCTAAGCTATTTATTTGAGCTGTTGAAGACTCATAATTGTAGGGACCTTTATCCGTAGGATAATAAGCTAAATCAAAAGTAGAAGTTTGTACATCCGTAATATTGGTTGTTCGTTGAGGATACAACTCATTTGTAAAAACCTGACGCACTCTAGGATCACTCAATTCTGCGAGGTTTCTTCGCAAAGGATTATTCGGACTGTTTTTATCTTGTAAATTAGGTTCTATATTATACCACGAAACTTTTGCTCTATTCTTATTATAATCTATACTATCAGTTAAAATAGATTCTGGAAATTTGGGATTACCCTGAGGAGTAGACGCCATAGCCCAAGAAACAAATGGGAACCTTAAATCTATTGTTGCCCTTGTACCTTCAAAGTCATCTATGAAAATTAATCCTTGTTCTCCTTTACCAATTTGTGATGGATGACCTGGTTGCAAATAAGCAGCTTCACCGTAGGCATTAATTGATGACTTTGCTTTAGAATTATAAAATGGTAAATGATTGAGTAATCTAGATAATCCTGGCAACTCAGATCGATAACTAAAATCTACACCATACATTGTATTTTTTATTGGATCATCGCCATAACCCATTTTAGTAAAAAAAGGTCTTTCACCTAATTTTACCAATCCAGTTCCAATACTTAATTTTTTATTTACTAGATAATCTAATCGTAATCCAGTAAATCCTCTTTGTTGTACTCCAAATCCAATATTATTCTCAAAAGAAACACTAACAGGAACACTTGAACTTAAAATACCTTGATTAATAATTTTTACTGTACCTAAATTATAATCAACAATAAAGTCGCTTCCTTCTCTAAGCACCTGTCCGCCTGCAGTTACTGAAACAGAACCTTGAGGAATATTGAAAGTATTTAAATAAATTTCAGATCCACCTGCACTTCCTTTTACTTGACCTTGCATTATAAATCTATTCAAGTTGGCATATGTTTGGGCAATTGCTTTAATAGAATCATACAGCTGATAATAAACGTATTTACGTTTTATAGCTGCAGGCACACCAGAAAATGCAAGTGTATCTAAATCTTTTCCAAATGGTTCTAACACCGGAAATACTATACGCCCCATTTGAGGTAAAACCGTAAAGCCATCTATATAATCGAATACGCCATCAGGTTGAGGATCGTTTCTATTATTCAGTCGATCTAAATTTAATAAACGCAATAAAGGTTGCCCTTCAACAGCTGGAGCGGTTTCTGGTAAAAATCTTTTTAATCCGCCACTTGGTTCTTCATATAAAACATTCAATTTAAAATCTTCTCTTTGTATTCCTCCAAAAAGATCAAGTGAATAAACATTTTTCATCATCAAACCCCAGAGCGGTAATTGAGTTTGTTGAGAAGTAGCTTTTAATAATTTAAGAAATAAAACTTTTTGTACTCCTCTATTTGAATCGAGTGCAATATCTTGAGAAAATTCTCCTACTTGAAATACTCTACCATTATAAGTGTATTGATATGCTACAGCTAATACTTCATCAGCCTGTAGTTGTGTATTTATTGAAAGAAAACCTACTTGAGGATTAAAATAAAATTCATTGGTAGATAATTTTCTAGCAAAAGTTTTTTCAAAATCAACCACTGGCCTAAGTCCCTTGCTTAACAATAAACTATTAATGAGTGCAGGGTTTCTAGCATTAGGGTTACCGACTAAAGAACCAAATAAATTATTTGCTCCATTTGCAGGAAGCGGATTTGAAGTGAGAGATTGAACCGAAGAATTATAAGGGCTTGACTCTCCTAAATCCATTAAACCTACAACATCTCTGGCTTCAGTTGTTGCACCAGTTCTATTAGTAACCCAAACTTCTACCCTTTGAACTTGTACTTGAGAATTTACAACTGGTAAATTCTTCATGGTTTTATTAAAATTAGCACGAAAATAATTGGCTAATAAAAAGTGGCGATTTTCTTCATAGTCATCTAACTTTTTTTGAAATGCTTGAGTAGAAGATCCTCCTTGCAAAGCAACAGTTTGTCGAGATGAGCGTTGATTTGCTATAGCAGCACTTACAAATAATTTTCCAAATTGGAGTTGTGTTTTAATTCCAAATAAATTTTGTGCACTAGGTATTAGCGTACCTCTAGATTGATAAGAAATATTTCCAGCTTCAATGCTTTTGATAATTTCATCATTTTTACCTTTATAATCTAATTTTAATTGATTATCAAAACCAAGGTTTGATAAAGTATTATAACTGATAGGAAATTTTAATTTATCACCAATATTTGCGTTTAGATTTAAGTTAGCATTCATATCAAAGTCGAAACCACCATTTTTCCTTGCGTTTTCTGGAAGTGTTGGATTTTTAATGTTTTGTCCCTGATAACCTGCTAAAATATTTACTTCTCCACTTGGGCGGATATCTACTTTTAAATTATTTCCACTTAATCCAAAAATGCGATCGAATAAATTATTCGAAACGCGCATTGGAGGCCGTGCAACTTTTTTATTAAGCTGAGTTATGGCATCAGCCCTTTTTTTAAAATAATCTGTTTCTGCATTTTTATTTTGAATTTTCCAATACTCGTCAAAACTTAATGAAGTTGGTTTTCTATAATTAATAGAACCAATTTTTTCACGAATAAAATAAGATTTTGTTTTAGGATCATACTCAATTGATTTCTTAATCAATAAAGTATCTTGTAAATCAAATGGATTTTTACTAGTGTTAGAATAAGGATCACCTCTTCTATCGTTGATTGGAAAACGCAGACTATCCTTCTGTTGTGCAGACAAATTTGCACAGAGCAGCAGAAGCAAAAGAGTTGATAAAAAAAATCGGAATTTCTTCAAAAAAAGATCCGCTTGGTTAGGTAGAAGTTTACGCGATTGCTTATAAATTTTTAAGTGCTTGTTTAATGATATCTTCCAATGAAATATTATTAGGCTCTGCTTGCAGAATTTTTTTAACTGCTTGCTCGGCCATAACCCTTCCAATACCCAATGAAATTAATGCATTTATAGCATCTACATCGTTTTGTGGCTGATTAAATCCAGATATACCAACTTCAAGTGATTGCTTAGATAGCTTGTCCCTTAATTCTACTATTAATCTTTCGGCAGATTTCTTACCAATTCCTTTAATTCCTTCTAATTGTTTGGTATTACCTTGAATTATTGCCCGAGTAATTTCCTCAGGTTTCATACCTGAAAGCATCATTCGGGCAGTAGAAGCACCTACTCCAGATACACTGATTAATTGCATGAATAATTCTTTCTCCATTAAGTCTGCAAATCCAAAAAGCGTTTGAGCGTTTTCGGTAATGTGTAAATAGGTAAATAGCTGTCCGCTTTCTTTGTTACTTATGGCAGAATAAGTATTAAGACTGATATTTAGCTCATAACCTACTCCGTTAACATCTACCACAATCCGGGCTGGTGTTTTGGTTGTAAAATTACCCCTTACAAATGCTATCATACGATGTAAAATTAACCAAAAACCGTCATTGAGCCGTATCTTTAAAAAATAATTATACAAAGCAACTAATCTAAAATATGCAAAAAACAATCGCTGCTATTACCGCCGTTGGCGGATATGTTCCTGAGACTAAGCTAACAAATTTTGATCTTGAAAAAATGGTAGACACCAATGATGAGTGGATCAGGTCGCGAACTGGCATAGAAGAAAGAAGAATTTTAAAGGAACCCGGAAAAGGAAGTAGTGATATGGCAGTTCCAGCAATTCTAGAAATTCTTCATAAAAAAAACATTGATGCCACAGAAATTGATTGCATTATTTGCGCAACAGTCACACCAGATATGGTATTTCCTGCAACAGCAAATATTATTGCAGATAAAATTGGGGCAACCAATGCATGGGGATATGATTTAAGTGCAGCATGTAGTGGTTTCTTATTTGCCCTTTCTACAGGAGCTATGTATATTGAAAGTGGAAGATATAAAAAAGTAATAGTTGTTGGTGTAGATAAAATGAGTGCAATTATTGATTATACAGATAGAGCAACTTGCATTATTTTTGGAGACGGAGCTGGTGCAGTATTATTAGAACCTTCTTCTGATGAAAATGGTATAAAAGACAGCATTTTGAGAAGTGACGGAAGCGGTAGACAATATTTACACATGAAAGCTGGCGGCTCAGTTAAACCGGCAACAGTTGAAACTGTTTTAGCCAAGGAACATTATGCCTATCAAGAAGGACAAGCTGTTTTTAAATTTGCTGTAAAAGGAATGGCTGACGTAAGTGCCGAATTACTTGAAAAAAATAATTTAACGGGTGATGACATTGCATGGTTGGTTCCGCACCAAGCAAACTTGAGAATAATAGATGCAACAGCAAACAGAATGGGGCTATCTAAAGAAAAAGTAATGATCAATATTCAAAAATATGGTAATACTACAGCAGCAACTTTACCTTTATGTTTATGGGACTGGGAAAGTAAATTAAATAAAGGCGATAATATAGTTTTAGCAGCTTTTGGAGGTGGATTTACGTGGGGAGCAACTTTAATAAAATGGGCATATTAGAGTTAGGAATTATGAGTTAGGAATTATAAATTTAAAATTATGAGTCGTTTACACAAGTATACTGGAATTGGTTCAACAGCCATTCACGCATCAGGTCATAATAATGCAGATCATGCTCATCTAACTCCAATATATGCGAGTTCTACTTTTACTTTCGATAATGCAATGGAAGGAAGTGAAAGGTTTGCAGGCAAAGACAAAACAAAAATTTATAGTAGATGGGGCAATCCTAGTTTTACAACTGCTGAAGAAACAATTGAAGCCTTAGAAACATTTGGACTAACTGATGAAAATGGAAATCAATTACTAGTAAAAGCATTGTTACATTCAAGTGGACAAGCGGCGTTAACCACTTTATTTCTTGGAAACCTTAAAGCTGGTGATGAAGTTTTAACTCATCATGCTTTATATGGAGGTACACATGAATTATTGTTGAAAGTATTAGAGGGAACTGGAATTAAAACAACGCTGATTCATTTGAATGACGCTGATTTAATTGAATCAACTTTAGAAAAAAATAAAAACATTAAACTAATTCATATCGAAACTCCCTCGAACCCAACATTGAGGTGTGTTGATATAGAAATGATTTGTAGCATCGCCAAAAAATATAAGTTATTGGTTTCAGTTGATAATACTGCTGCCACTCCTTACTTACAACAACCTTTTGCATTCGGTGCAGATTTTGTTATGCATTCAACAACAAAATTTTTAAATGGACATGGAACAGCAATAGGGGGAGTTTTATTAGGAAAGGACCTTGAAAAAATGAATACATCAATCTGGAAATGGCATGTATTATTAGGTGGCAATAGCAATCCATTTGATGCATTTTTACTTACTCAAGGAATGAAAACATTAGAATTGAGAATGGAAAGACATTGCCATAATGCAATGGATGTTGCTTCTTTTCTAGAACAACATTCTGCTGTTGAAAAAGTAAATTATTGTGGATTGATTTCTCATCCTGATCATTCAATTGCATTGAAACAAATGCGACATGCTGGTGCTCTAATGAGCTTTGAACTTAAAGGGGGGTTAGAAGCTGGACGTAAATTTATTGATCAATTACAAATGTGTGTGAGAGCAATTTCTTTTGGCACGCCAGATACATTGTTATCTCATCCAGCAAGCATGAGCCATATGGGAATACCTAGAGAAGAAAGAATAAATGTAGGAATAACGGATGGCTTAATTCGATTAAGTGTTGGCATTGAAAACATAGCAGACATTATCAATGATTTTGATCAAGCTTTAAGTTAAAATACTACCATTTAGTTGGTATTCTTATATTTTAAATCAATATTAATGAGCGTTATTATTAGAAGGGCTGTAAAAGAAGATTGTGCAAGAATTCTTGAATTAATTCAAGAACTTGCTGAATTTGAAAAAGCACCTCAAGAAGTTACAGTTACTCTAGCGCATTTTGAAGAAAGTGGTTTTGGAAATAATCCAGTTTGGTGGGCATTTGTAGCAGAAGAAATTGATGAAATATCAGCCAGTAATACATACGCTGTCCTTTCCAAGTACTATATCTTATATAGTAAAGAGCAAAGCCGTGTATTGTATTACTGG
>JBKJQV010000134.1:0-4656 GCA_046593815.1 Sediminibacterium sp.
TTGATGAATATGACTATGTAAAACAGTTATATCACTGAAACCAATCACCCATTTCGGTTTTTTTTTGAACGATGAAAAATCCAGCAAATCGATTATTCGAACTGCACCGTAGCCACCTGTTGCACAAAGAATTGCCTTAATTGATGGGTCATCCAACATAGTGTGAAAATCGGCTCTTCTCTCCTCATCAGTTCCACCAAAAGTATTATCGCGTTTGCCAACGGTATTACCAATTCGTGTTTTATACCCCCAACTTTCAATTTGTGTAATTGAGGATTGGATATCTTCCATAGTAGAAAATCCAGACGGACAAACAATTCCAATCGCATCCCCATTTTGCAAATTGGGTGGAACGATTATTCGATGAGGTCTTCTCGAAGTGTTTGAATTAGATAATCCAGAAAGTGGCAATAATCCTAATCCAGCTAGTTGAAGAAATGATTTTCTTTGCATATTGGAAAATACTAAAAAGAAACAATCTAATACCAATATTTATTCAGAACTTTTTTTTCCTCTAGCTTTTGGCAGATTCGTTTCTTTTTTTCTACCAGCATCTTTCAATGTTTTGTGGATCAGCATTTCAATTTGTCCATTCACACTTCTGAATTCATCTGCAGCCCACTTTTCTAAAGCAGCATAAGTTTGTTCATCTATTCTTAATACAAATGATTTTTTACTCAAAATACTTTATTAAATTATTGATAAAGACTTCCAGTGTTAAGTACTGGAGAAGCTCCTCTTTCTCCACAAAGCACCACCAATAAATTACTCACCATAGCAGCTTTCTTTTCCTCATCTAAGTGAACTATATCTTTTTTGCTCAATAATTCAAGAGCCATTTCTACCATACCAACAGCACCTTCTACAATTTTACTACGCGCTGCTACAATAGCTGTTGCTTGTTGACGCTGTAACATAGCGCCAGCAATTTCTGGAGAATAAGCAAGATGACTTATTCTAGCTTCAACTATTTCAATGCCCGCTCTCATCATTCGCTCATTCAATTCGTTTTCTAACAACTTAATTACTTTATCTCCACCATCTCTTAAAGTAATTGCAGCAGTTTCATCTTCAATACTATCATAAGGGCAAATAGATGCTAGGTGTCGGGTAGCAGCTTCACTTTGATTGGTCATGTAATTAGCAAAATCCACTACTTCAAAAACTACTTTATAGGTGTCTTTAATTTGCCACAAGATAACCGCAGCAATTTCTATCGGATTGCCTAGCTTATCGTTTACTTTTAGTTTGGTACTTTCTAAACTTTGTAAGCGCAATGAAACTTTTTGTTTGGTAAAAAACGGATTTACAAATAACAATCCATTTTCTTTAATGGAGCCTACATATTTTCCAAAAAAAGTAAGCACAACTCCATAATTGGGCTGAATAATGATTAAGCCTTTTAATAAAAATACTACAGCAACTATACAAAGGATGCCCATAATTGGAACCCCACCTGAACTTGCCCCTTTTTCAGCAGCAGCCACTGTAAATAAATAGATTGCTAACACCACTAAAACCAAGGCAGCTATAAGTGCTGCAAATCCGGAAATTCCTTTTTTTACCTTTTCCATAATTATTAATTTGATATTAATTTGATATCAAATATACAAAACAATTTTACATTGCCAAATTCAAATAATGGGCTATTTGCGCCGCTTCCATCCAATCCCTACCTTTGCCAACCTGCATTAAATGGAAACGAAAGAATAATGAACCAACCTAAGAGATATTTGATTACCGCTGCCCTGCCCTATGCCAATGGATTAAAACATATAGGTCACCTTGCAGGTGCTTATTTACCAGCTGATATATATGTACGCTATTTAAGAGCTCAAAAACGCGATGTGGTTTTTGTATGCGGAAGTGATGAACACGGTACTGCAATTCCTATTCAGGCAACTAAAGAAGGAACAACAGCACAAGCTATTATTGATAAATACCATCCAATAATTGCAAAGAATTTTAATGATATAGGTATATCGTTCGACATATATCATCGTACCAGTGACCCATTGCACCATGAAACTGCTAGAGAATTTTTTAATACCCTCAACAACAAAGGCGATTTAATTACGCAGGAATCAGAACAGTATTATGATGAGCATGCTCAAAGTTTTTTGGCAGATAGATATATAAAAGGCACTTGTCCGAATTGCGCATATACTGGTGCATATGGAGATCAGTGTGAGAACTGTGGTAAGAGTTTGAGTCCCGATGAACTAATAAATCCAGTAAGCACTTTAAGCGGAAATGTTCCTGTAAAGAAAGCAACTAAACATTGGTATTTACCTTTAGATAAGCATGAATCTTTTTTAAGAAAATGGATTTTAGAAGAACATGCAAATGATTGGAGAGCAAGTGTTGTTGGGCAATGTAAGAGTTGGATTGATGGTGGACTTTTGCCTAGGGCTGTAACTAGAGATTTAGATTGGGGTGTAAAACTTCCTGAATCGGTAGAAGGTGGCGAAGGAAAAGTATTGTATGTATGGTTTGATGCTCCAATTGGATATATAAGTGCTACCAAGCAATGGGCATTGAATAATGGGAAAGATTGGAAACCTTATTGGCAAGATAAAGACACAAAGCTTGTGCATTTTATTGGGAAAGATAATATCGTTTTTCATTGTATTATTTTTCCAGTGATGTTGCAATTGCATGGAAATATTTTACCTGACAATGTTCCTGCCAATGAGTTCATGAATTTGGAAGGAGACAAAATGAGCACTAGTAGAAATTGGAAACTAGAGATGGAAGACTATGTAAACGATTTCATTAAACCCGAAAACGGTGGTAATCAACTTGCTGATTCACTTAGATATTATCTTACACTAATTGCACCAGAAAGTAAAGACAGTGAATTTACTTGGAAGGGTTTTCAGGAAGCCAATAACAGTGAGCTAGTAAGCATCTTCGGCAATTACATCAATAGATCATTGGTGTTAATGCATAAATTATGTAAAGGAAAAGTTCCACCTTTACATCCATCAATAATGGATGAATTAGATCAATCTACTATTGCATCTATTAAATTAACCAAAGAAAAAGTAGAGAAATTATTAGAAGAATATAAGTTTAGAGATGCCCAATTCGAAGTAATTAATTTAGCACGTATTGGCAATCAATATATGCAGAAAAAAGAACCCTGGATATTAGCTAAGCAATTAGAAACAAATTCTGAAGCACAGCAATTGATCGACAATTGTTTACATATTTGTTTACAACTTACTGCCAATTTAGCTGTATTAATTAATCCTTTCTTGCCATTTACAGCGAAGAAAATTTGCTACTTATTAAAAGTATTTGATAAAATATTGAGTTGGGAAAATGCAGGCAGCATGAAACTTTTAAGTGTTGGATATAGTTTGAGGGCTCCTGAATTATTATTTAGAAAAATAGAAGATGAGGAAATTGCTTACCAAATTGAAAAATTAAAAAAAGCTGCTGTGAACAAAGAATTAGTCACCAATAATATACACGCTCAAGAAGAACAAAAAGAAATTAAGGCAACTATAAAACATGAAATAGTTTTTGATGATTTTGCTAAAATTGATTTAAAAGTAGGAACAATTGTTGCCGCTGAAAAAGTAGCCAAAGCAGACAAATTGTTACAGCTACAAGTAGACCTAGGTTTTGAAACAAGAACCATTGTTTCAGGAATTGCTTTACATTTTACTCCCGAAGAAATCGTAGGAAAACAAGTTACAGTTGTTTGTAATTTAGCACCTCGCAAAATGAAAGGCATTGAAAGTAATGGTATGATTTTAATGGCTGAAGATGCAGCTGGCAAATTACATTTCATTAATCCTGAAACTGATATTGATAAAGGAAGTGGCGTAAGTTAAAAACTAGCTTTCTTTTTCAAAACTAACACACTCTTTCATTTCTCTTTCGGAATAAGCAATCTTGTATTGCTTTAATACATCTTCAGGTACACCATTCCATTGATTAGGTGTATTACCTTTATAGTCAACGTCTTTTACACCCATTTCTGAAGTATAAAAACCAGTTGCTACTAAATCGCGCATTAAATTAAAAAATGCAACGCCTTGTTTTACTTCAGGTTTTGCTTTTTCTGGATAGGCAATTTCATCAACTACAGCAATTTGTTGTTTAGTATCACAATCCTTGAAAGCTTTTTCATATTGTTTTAAACAATGTATATCCAACCATCTTAACCCTCCACGCAGAGGTGTTTGATGAGAAGGCATGTCTTTTACAATGAACTCTATAAAGTCTGGAACCTTTGCCTCTGTTGCACTTCCACTGACTGCATCTTTTGGTATGATGATATCAGATAAGAGCGCAATAGTTGCCATTTCATTAGGAGTAAAAAAAATATCCTCCTTTGCCATTTTTAATAAATGGTCTTTTTCTTCCTGCATTCTATCTTCTAATGTAGCATCTGCAGAAGCAGCAATGGCTTTTTTATCGGCAGATTTACAAGCTTCTACTAATACACTAGCACCAACTGTTCCAACAAAAAGTGCTTTAATTGATTTTCTCCTGTCCATATTAAATATTTTGTTTTTTCATTTCATCAATAATGTATTCGCTAGCACGCATACTAAGAGCGAGTATGGTCCAAGTAATATTTTTATCAGCTTGGGATGTAAACTGAGATCCATCTACACAGAACAATGTTTTACAATCATG
>JBKJQV010000268.1:0-9665 GCA_046593815.1 Sediminibacterium sp.
TAAACTGGTCTTTCATTTTCGCTCATAACGAATTTGCCATCACCATCATGATTTACCAATGGTAAAATCTTTTTAAGGAATTTATATATTGTAGAATTATGTGGATCAAATTGTTCATCACCATCTGCGGTAAACATCGTATATCCGGTATACATTAAAAAGGCGCCAAAAAAATACAATACTACTGCAAATTTTGCTACTAAAGCAACACCTAAAGTGATAAAAATGATTCTGAAAACAATGGCCATCATAATACCAATTAATAATACCCTAGAATAGTGTTGTTCTTTTACACTAAAAGCATTAAAAATAAGGATGAATACAAAAATATTATCGATGCTCAAACTCCACTCCATTAAATAGGCACTTAAAAATTCTAAGGGTAATTGTGTGGAACTGATTGTTTTACCTAGATTTTCTTGCGCCAACAAACCACCTTCAAACCACAAAAAAATAAAAAAAGCAAGTGCTAATCCCACCCAAAAAAAAGTTTGAATCAGTGCTTGCTTAATAGAGATGCTTTGATTTTTTTTACTCAATAACCCAAGGTCAAATATTAATGCAATTGTAAGCACAATGCCAAAAACTAAATAAACAATTTGATGTGTGCTCATGCTTCTAAACTGTTTTAGTTGAATACTGTTGTTTTCTCCACCATTGAAAGAATACTCCAATCAATAAAACAAAAAATACTGGAACTAAAATATTCATTAACTGCCAAAAGGTTTTCTGTTCTTTTACTTTTTCTTTATCTAACAATCGCAATACAACTAATTTGTTTCTGCTTTCGAATAATTGCTTATCGGATGATAAATAATCTATACTGTTTAAAAAGAACTCTCGATTTGCAAAACGATAATTTTCCATAGGAATCATTCCCATGGGTATTGGTCCGGTTGTATTATTAATTGAATTGGTTACAATATCTGCATCAGCTACTACTATTTGCTTTCCCGCTTTTACTGCTGATGGGAGAAAGTTTTTTCCTGTAGTTTTCAATACTGAATCCATTATATTTTGCGATAATCTATTTGCAAAAAGTGAATTAAATTTTCCTTCTAACAATACTGCTACAGGAACAAAGCTTTTATTAAAACTTAATAAATCTTGTTCGCTCTTTACACTATTTAATGAAACAATTACTGGCGAACTAATTTTTCTGCTATTGGTATCTGAAGCCAATAGAATTGTTTTCTTTATTCCCCTTGCCATTACAGTATCTATACTTGATGGGAAAATAGGCAACACTCGATCTATATTTTGTGAGATGGGATTAGTAGTTCTAGACAATAAGAATGGATAGTATGGCCATGGTACACGTTGCATTCTAACACTACCATCTGGGTTTTTACCAACTACCAAAGGAATTTTGGAGCAATGCAAATCTTGCAATAAATCGCCATTTATTCGAACACCATATTTAAACAATAACTCATCGAGACCAAGTGAACGATCGTAAGCAATATATTGTCCTTCGGCTCTTTTTAAACTGTCAAGCTCTGCATATAGCTTATCTATAAACCAAATAATATGTCCGCCATTCATTACATACTGATCTAGTTTCAATTGATCTTCTTCTGTAAAAGGCTGTGTTGGCTTTACAATAATTAAGGTTTGAATTAATGAGGCATCCGGATAAGCTTGTTTTAAATTAAATACTCCAAGCCGATAATCATTTCGCAAACTCTCGCCTAAATCGTTTACTGTTAAATCCGTTGGTTCGCCATTACCAATAGTATATGCAATTGTAGGAACCAATTTTCGAGTTAGTTTATCTATAGCAACTGCAAATTTGTTTTCTAATAAAGCTTCGGCTGCATTTCGGGTGGCTTCAACATCCTCCTGAGGTTCGTCATTAATTATATTGAATTGTTTGTATATTTTTTTGCTACTTCTTAAATCAATTGCAATAGGTTGTTGATTTTTTCGGTAGTAAACCAAAGCAGATGGAATAATTAACTGACTGGTTAACTTATCCTCATTATCGTTTTCACTGGATGTTTTTTCGAAAACCACTCCCATCTTAGATAAGCTATCATACAGTTTTGCTTTTAACTCATTATTAGTAATTTTTTCTCCAGGCTTAATAAATTCAACTTTAATTAAGTTATTAGCTAATGAATTAAACTCCGCCATTATATCTTTTACAGCAACGCTTAATTTTTGGTAATCAGGTGGTAAATCACCAGTTAAAAAAATTTCCACTCTTACAGTACTATCAACTTCATTTAGTAATTCTTTTGTTGAAGCACATAAAGTAAAACGTTTATCCTGTGTTAGATCGAACCTTAATTTAAAAATGTAGCTAGAATAGATTACGGCAATTAATAAAATAAAAGCAAGAGCAATACGATATTTGTTTATCATTTGTTTCATGCTTGTTGATCATTTTGTTGAGTAATTTTTACTTTAGTACAATAAAGAAAAAAGCAAGTTGTTGCAACAAAATAAATTAAATCGATACTATCAATTACTCCTCTACTCATATTGGCCGTATGCATTTTAATACCAAATAATTGAATATAGTAATTAGTACTATTACTGAAAAATGCAAGGCTACTAATTGCATCAAATCCTGTAAATAAAACAAAAGCCAAAAAAGCACCTATAGCAAATGCAGCAATCATATTTTTAGCGAGGCAACTTGCAAAAATTCCAATAGCTGAATATAAAGAAGCTAAAAAAAATAAACTTATATAACTTCCGATAGTGGCACCAATATCTATTCCACCTGTAATACTTAAAGCTTGTATGGAGAATGCATAAATGACTGTTGGTAATAAAGAAATGAAAACAATAAGCAATACGCCAAAAAATTTTCCTACAACTATGTCATAGGCAGTTAAAGGGAGCGTTTGTAAAATTTCAAAACTTCCAGTTCGCATTTCCTCTGCAATACATCTCATTGTAATAGCGGGAATGAGGAATAATAAAAGCCATGGCATTAAATTAAAAAAACCATTGAGGTTAGCATATCCAAAATTTAGTAAGCTTGAATCTGGAAATACAAATAATAGTAGCCCTGTAATAAGTAAGAAAATGCCTAAAACCAAATACCCAGTTAAAGAACTGAAGAATTGTTGCCATTCTTTTTTACAAATCATCCACATACCTCAAAACTAAAGTTTTCTCGATGAAATAGGTCTTTTTGGAGCTTTAATTCAATTTACTTTATGGAATAATTATAATTCGGCATCTTTTTTAAAAATGCATATGCAAAGGAGAATCTATCTGACTATTATGATGCTATTAGGAATAGGCATTTTTGCCAATGCTCAACAAAAATCAAAAAAAACTAAACCTATTATTGAAGACGGCGCAGATCAAATGCCAGTTTTAGTAATTAGTTCTAAAAAAGCAAAGAAAAGACCAACAAATACTCCAGCAAAAAAAGAAAGTATTAAAATTTCTGCAAAACCAAAAACAGTGCATTTATGAGAAATATAATTTTTATACTCGTAATATTCTTCGCATCATGTAATTCAGCAATAAATAAACCTGAAACTATTAGAGTTATTGGGGAAGGAAAGGTAAGAATAAAACCAAATCAAGTAATTCTTACAATTGATGTTTCATTTACTCAACCCAGAATGGCTGATGCAGTTAAGCTTACTCAGGTAACAATTGATTCGGAAGTAGCTATATTAAATCAATATAGCAAATCGGGTAATGATTTAAAAACCAGTAGTATTTCCGCAAACAAACATTATGAATACAATGGAAGAGCTAACGTATTTACAGGATATAATGCACAGCAATCGGTGGACTTTGTATTAAATGATATTAATCAATTCACACAACTTACATCTAAGCTATTAGAAACTAAGATCAATAGTATAAGGCAAATTCAATTTACACACTCTAAAGCTGATAGTTTATTTAGAGAAGCAGATTTATTGGCTTATGATGATGCATATAGATCTGCAAAAAAATTATGTGAGAGGGCTGAAAGATCTTTAGGGAAATTAGTTTTTATAACAAATGACAGAACAAAAAGTTATTACGATGAAAATAATACCACATATTCTGTCGCCGAAATAAATACATATGCTAAAGGATATGGAGGGCAGGGATTTAAAATTTCTCCTGAAGTACTAGAATTTAAAAGAACGGTAACTTCGGAATACTTAATTCAATAAAAAAAAGCCGAAACAATTTTGCTTCGGCTTATAATCAATCAATCAAACTATTTTTAAACTGCGAAGCTTTCTCCGCAACCACAACTTCTGCTTGCATTTGGATTACTAAAAAAGAATCCTTTTCCATTTAATCCATCTGAAAAATCTAACTCAGTATTTACAAGGTATAAAAAGCTTTTTAAATCGGTTACCACTTTTATTCCATTGTCTTCAAACACTTGATCCATGGGCTTGACCTCATTATCAAAGTCTAATTTATAACTTAGCCCTGAACAACCACCACCCACTACACCTACTCGTAAAAAATAGCTGTTATCGCCCACTACACCAGCTTCTTCCATCAGTTGATGAACTTTCTTTTTAGCTTTTTCGCTAACGTAAATACTGTTTTCTGTTGCTACCATCTTAGTGAATTCTTTCTTCAAATACTAATTCTGCTAGACCATTTTTAATGCGATAGTCGTTAATTGCAGATTTAATTGCGTCTTCCGCTAAAACAGAACAATGGATTTTTACAGGAGGAAGATTTAATTCTTCCACTAAATCCATATTGTCGATTTCAACTGCTTGATCAACTGTTTTACCTTTTAACCACTCTGTTGCCAGAGATGAAGAAGCAATAGCAGAACCGCATCCAAAAGTCTTGAATTTTGCATCGGTTATTATACCTGTAACATCATCCACTTCAATTTGCAAACGCATTACGTCGCCGCATTCTGGAGCACCTACAAGGCCAGTACCTACATTCTTTTTTGCTTTGTCGAGCGTTCCTACGTTCTTAGGATTACTATAGTGATCGATTACTTTTTCTGAGTATGCCATGGTATTTATTAATTATAAGTTATTTGTTATATTGAATTATTTGTTTTAAGTAATGTATTAAAAATTTCTATTTCAAAATTCTTAATTCATAATTCTAATGATGTGCCCATTCTATTTTATCCATATCCACTCCTTCTTTAAACATTTCCCACAATGGACTCATGTCTCTTAGTTTCAATACTGTATCACTTACTGCTTTTATTGTGTAATCGATTTGATCTTCGGTAGTAAAGCGACCTAAACCAAAACGTAAAGAGCTATGTGCTAAATCATCTCCTAAACCCAATGCCTTTAAAACATAACTAGGTTCTAATGAAGCTGAGGTACAAGCAGAACCAGAGGATAAAGCAATATTTTTATTAAAGCCCATCAACAAGCCTTCTCCTTCTACATATTTAAAAGAAATATTAGTAACATGAGGTAAACGATGTTCTCTGTTTCCATTTACATAAGCTTCTTCTAATTGAATTAACGCATTTTCTAACTTATCACGTAATTTACTTAAACGAACTGCATCATCAGCCATTTCTAAACGTGCTAATTCGCAAGCTTTACCAAATCCAACAATACCGGGAACATTTAATGTACCACTTCTCATTCCGCGCTCGTGCCCGCCGCCATCCATTTGAGCGGTAACTTTTACACGAGGATTTTTACGACGAACATATAATGCACCAATTCCTTTAGGACCATACATTTTATGCGCAGTAAAAGCCATTATATCTATACCGTCATTATTTACATCTACAGGAATCTTTCCTACAGCTTGAACTGCATCAGAGAAAAATAAAATTCCATTCTTTTTTGCCAATGCACTTATTTCATGAATTGGTTGAACAACCCCAATTTCATTGTTCGCATACATGATGGCAATTAGTATAGTAGTTGGTTTAATGGCTGCTTCTAATTCTTTTAAATCTACTAAGCCATCAGCCTTAACTTCTAGGTAAGTTACTTCACCACCTGAACGCTCAATATGCTTACAAGTATCTAATACCGCTTTGTGTTCTGTTGTGCAAGTAATAATATGATTTCCTTTACTGGCATACATTTCAAAAACTCCTTTAATTCCTAAATTATCGCCTTCGGTTGCACCTGAAGTAAAAATAATTTCCTTAGGATCAGCACCTATTAATTTTGCTACTTGTTCGCGAGAGTAATCAACTGCTTCCTCGGCCTGCCATCCAAAAGGATGGTTACGGCTTGCAGCATTACCAAAATGTTCAGTAAAGTATGGAATCATCGCTTCCAATACTCTTGGATCCATTGGAGTAGTGGCGTTATTATCTAAGTAAATTGGTAACTTCAACATAAAGAATTGCTTGTTTTTTCTATTAACACAAAAGTAATGCAATAGGTTCTATATTTTTGGGTGCACTTTGAGAGATAGCTTGTTTTTCCTCATATCGAAATATAATATATAAATAATTTGCAATGTTAAAGGTAGAACATATAGGCATAGCGGTGAAAGATCTGTCTGCATCCATCCAATTATTCGAGAAACTACTCAACATACCTTGCTATAAAGTGGAAGATGTTGCATCTGAAAACGTAAATACAGCTTTTTTTAAAAAAGGGGATACCAAAATTGAATTGGTTGCTAGTTCTTCTGAAGATGGAGTTATTGCAAAATATTTGGAAAAAAAAGGAGAAGGTTTGCACCATATTGCTTTTGATGTGGCTGATATTTATGCAGAAATGAAACGATTGGTTAACGAAGGATTTACACTATTAAACGAAACACCTAAAAAAGGGGCAGATAATAAATTAGTTTGTTTTTTGCATCCAAAAGGAACCAATGGGGTATTGATTGAACTTTGTCAGGAGATTGGGGATTGAGAATTAGAAATTAAGAATTAGGAGTTAGGAGTTATAATCCTAATTTTTCAACTGCAACCTGAGCAGCAACTTGCGAAGCATCTTTTTTATTTCCACCTTTTCCTTGTGCAAAAACTTCTCCATCTAACACAGCATTCATCGTAAAAATTCTTCTATTACCTTCTAATTTTTCTTCTGCTAAATCGAATGTAATTGTCTTCCCATTTTTATTTGCCCAACCAATTAATTTATTTTTTAGGTTGATGTCTATCAACTCTAAATCTTCTACGTATGAATGAGGGATGATTATTTGTTTGAGAATCCAATTTTTAGTTTTCAAATACCCCTTATCGAGATAAATAGCTCCTATCAAGGCTTCTAGGGTATTGCCGAAAATTTGGCTACCTTTTAAAGCATTATCAAATTTGTTATAAAAAGTTAATTTACGCAGTCCCATTTTTACAGCAATATCATTTAACTGCTGACGATTTACCATTTTGCTGCGCATCTCAGTTAAAAATCCTTCGCCTTTATAAGGATATCTTTTAAATAAGTAATCTGCTACAATTGCACTTAATACTGCATCTCCTAAAAATTCTAGTCGCTCATTATTTTCGTCTGCAGTTTCTTTTACTGAACGGTGAGAAAGTGCACTGCGGTACAACTGAATATTCCCAGGAGAAATTCCTAGCATATCATTCAACTGCTTTTCAAATGCAGAAGGTTGTTTAAATAAAAACAGCTTTTTAAAAAATTGCACTTTATTTAGGCTACGTATTTTTTTACTATTACACAGGCATTATGTCCACCAAATCCGAATGTATTACTCAAAGCAGCTCTCACAGTTCTTTTTTGCGCTTTATTAAAAGTAAAATTCAACTTTGGATCTAAAGTTGGATCATCTGTAAAATGATTAATTGTAGGGGGGATAATATCGTGTATTACACTCTGAATGCAAGCAATAGCTTCTATCACACCTGCTGCACCTAAACAATGTCCTGTCATTGATTTTGTAGCACTTATATTGAGGTTATAAGCATGACTTCCGAATACTTCCGTAATAGCTTTTGCTTCTGCGCCATCACCTAAAGGAGTAGAAGTTCCGTGTGTATTAATATAGTCTATTTCATGAGGTTGCATCCCTGCATCTTTTAATGCAGCAATCATTACATTTCTTGCTCCCAAACCATCCGGATGTGGAGCTGTTAAATGATAGGCATCGGCAGAAGCGCCACCACCAGCAATTTCACAATAAATTTTTGCCCCACGCTTTATTGCATGTTCATATTCTTCTAAAACCACTACTCCAGCTGCTTCTCCCATAACAAATCCATCTCTGTCTTTATCGTAAGGCCTACTTGCAGTTGCAGGATCATCGTTTCTTTCACTCATTGCTTTCATGGCATTGAAACCACCAACACCAGCTTCGCAAATAACTGCTTCTGAACCACCACTAATGATCATATCAGCTTTGCCCAAACGAATGGTGTCGCAGGCAGCAATAATACCATTGGTGCTGGATGCACAAGCACTAACTACAGCAAAATTGGGACCTCTAAATCCATGACGCATAGAAATTTGTCCGGCTGCAATGTCCAATATCATTTTAGGAATAAAGAAAGGATTGAAACGTGGAGTTCCATCACCTTGTGCAAAATTGATTACTTCTTCCTGAAAAGTTCGTAATCCACCAATTCCACTTGCGAAAATTACACCTACTCTATCAATATCAATTGTAGTTTTATCTATTTGAGCGTCTTCAACTGCCATATCACTTGCCACCAAAGCTAGTTGTGCAAAGCGATCTAGCTTACGTGCTTCTTTTCGCTCCATAAAATCAGTAGGTTCAAAACCCTTTACTTCACAAGCGAACCTAGTTTTAAACTTTGTAGCATCAAATAAAGTAATTGGACCAGCACCCGGAACTCCATTAATTAATCCATTCCAATAATCGTTAAGATTATTACCAATTGGAGTTAATGCTCCTATACCTGTAACAACTACTCTTTTCAACTGCATAAAAGGGGCCTGTTAAAGTTATAATCCGCCTTTCGAGGCGTTGTGGCCGCAAGAAGGCGGATTAAAATATTCCTTACTAATGAACTTTCTTACTTAGCGTGTTCCTCTAAATAAGCAACTGCCTGACCAACAGTGGTAATGGTTTCAGCCTGCTCATCAGGGATTGAAATATTGAATTCTTTTTCGAATTCCATTATTAACTCAACGGTATCTAAAGAATCTGCACCTAGGTCGTTTGTAAAAGAAGCTTCGTTTGTAACTTCTGCTTCATCTACGCCTAATTTGTCAACGATGATTTTCTTTACTCTTGTAGCGATGTCTGACATTGTAAAAGTTTTTGATTACTGCGGCAAAAATATACATTTTGGCATATATGCAATGATTAAACTAATTTTTGTTTCCACACAAATGGAGAATCTGACCAAATTAAACCGATTTTTCGCCTTTTTTTGCCTTTTCTTTAAAAATGATGGGTATATTAGTCAACTTAACAGTTAACAATTTCCCCAATGGCGCTAAAAATGATTCAGTATGGTTCCAAAGAATACGAACAAATGGTAGCATTACGTTATCAAATGTTGCGAAAACCATTGGGACTAGTTTTTACTGAAGAAGAATTGGGAGAAGAAAAAAATAATGTTCTTCTTGGATGTTTTGATGAAGATGTATTAGAAGGTTGTTGCATGTTGGTTGAAACAAATCGTTTTGAAGTTAGACTTCGACAAATGGCAGTTTTATCTGGCTTGCAAGGCAAGGGCATTGGTAGAGTTTTGATGATATTTGCAGAAAATGTTGCAAGAGATAGGAAATACAAAAAAATATTGATGCACTCCCGCGTAACTTCAATTCCTTTTTTTGATAAATTAG
>JBKJQV010000305.1:0-6452 GCA_046593815.1 Sediminibacterium sp.
AGCCAATGTTTTCATAATTCTGCTATAATATCTGATTTGTATAAAACATTTCTTGCACTAACATTAACAAGACTTCTTGTTATATATTTAATCTCGCTTATAATACCTTCTGTATTAAAATCATCAGTATTAAGTTGCAATTGTAATTTTACTGTTATATAAGAAGGGATAGCACTGATTACATTTGATGTAATACAAAATGCTTTAACTGTATCTATCTTATCCTTGACCCTTCGTTTTAATATAGAGTCTGCAAACCCATTAACAGTATTAATGAAGACTGTAAAAGTTCCATTAGAGGGGAAATTGGGTAATATATCGGCATATGTAACACCTTCGATAGACAAAGCTGCTTGTCTTATTGCATCCCTATTACCTCTTTGTAATCCTATTAAATATCCATAAAATCTTTCTCTATATTGTTTGTCTGATTCACCGTTTGAACCGTTTCCTATATTTTCTAAATTAATTGTTCCCGATATTCCAGTTAGATTATTTTCTAATATATTTATTTCACCAGATAGAACATTTCCTATATCACCATAATTAAGACATGTTACAACTCCAGTTACCGATGAGTTTGCAACATTTAAAACAATATCGTTAGCTAGGGCATATCTAATATTGTTGCCAAGATAATCATTAGTGGTTGTTACAACCGTTCCTTGAGGTATTGTAATATCGACCACTCTTCCAGAAATAGCATTAAATTGTTGTACTGCTTGTGCATATGTTTTAGACTTTTTTGGAAAGCCAAAATCTTCTAATAGGTTTGATAAGTGTCTTCCAAAAGAGGTTGAAATTCTGGATGTTATATACACCAAATTTGTTTGAAATTGTAAATGTTCTACTCTATTTGCCAATGCTCTGGTAAAAGACATTGCAATACCATCATCACCCCAATAAGTAGGTTTATTTTCAGAAAATTCATTAACAGTATTCTTTATTACAGTTACTATTTCTTCGAAAGTATAGGTTATTCTTGAAAGTGCCATATTTTTATTCCTTCTTATTTAAGTCTTATTCAAATATAAATTTAAAACAATTATTGAAGCGGATATAAAGCTGTTTTTTATTTTAGTAACCATAGGATTATGATTGATGTATAATACAGAAGAAGAGGAATCACAATTTCAAGCAAACAAAGGTATGAGTTTAGTACCAAGAGCAGTTATTGTAATAGCTGGCACACCTTGTATTCCACTTAGTTTCAATTTTCAGCTAAATGATTCTTTAGATTCAAATAATTTATCAGTAATATTTCAAAAAGATTTATTAGACACATCTGAACTTTATGTTAAATCAAGTCAAGAAGACAAAGCATTTATTTGTGAATTATGGACTGGTTATATAAACTCTACCAAACAACATTCATGGACACAAGATTATGAAGGTTATCTTTCAAATGACCAATTAAAAAATGAATTATTAGGAAATTATAAAGAAAGATTAGTGAGACGTTATATAGGTGTTATAAAACAATTTGAGGATGATTATGATTCTGAATCTGGAGATTACACAACTCTTTCAATAGGTGACTTTTCAGTTATCTTACAAAAAACAAAATTTGAAGGTGTTTTTAATGGTGATGATTCAAGAATGGAAAATGTATTAAAAAAGATAAATGAAAATTTAAAACATTTTCAAATAGTTTTTGACTCTGAAGTACCACAAAAAACAAAAGAATTCTTACTTGGTTATGAAAAAAAGATTAAAAGAGATAAAACAGATGGTTCAGAAGAAGAAGTTGAGAAAGAGGTTAAATATGACACCAGAAATAAATCGTATTGGGATGTTATAAAAGATATTGCAGAAAAGGGTAATCTTGCCATAAGAGTTATAACTGATTATTATGATTTTGATTCTAATGATAAATTAACATATGCTTTAGTTCCAAGACAAACATCTGATACAACATGGCTTTTAGAAAGAGAAGTGCATTTTAAAAAGTGTACTTTAAGAAGTGGTAAACTAGGTGAAGGTTCTTCTAATAAAATTCAAATAGAAATAATAAGTCCACAAGAAGAAGGTGGTGAAGGTGATGAAAATGTTATTACTGGCTCTTTTCCAGAGAATTTGACTAAAGCTGAAAACCCAGAAGGAACTGCTTTTTATTCTTATAAAGTTTCTCCCAATAAGAAAAAAGAAGAATTGGATTTAATCGCAGAACAAATTGCTCTTAATTATGCCAAATTTGACATAAATGGAGATTTACAACTAGATAATGCCTTTTGTGGAATGTATCCAAGACACAATATCATCATAACAGACAATTCTTCTCTAACAGAAGGTAGAAGGTTATCAAGTCTGGCTGGAGATTTTAATGCCAAAAGTGGCAATAATAAGACACAAGATGCAATCAATTTTACAATAAAATCCATAACAGAAGATTATAAGATAGGTGATGGATATGCTCAAAAAATTGAATTTTATATGAATCCTAATTTAAATATTATGGATTACAAAACTGGTATTATGAAAGGGAAAAATTTATTCCCAAGAGTAGAAAAGAAAGATGGTAAATTATATATTACTGATTTTCAAAAACCTACACCTAATTCATTACCAACACCGTTAAGAAAAATTAGAGAACAAGGTGGAATATAACCAAAGGGGTTTAGAGAAAAATGTCAAATTCAAGTTCTAGTTCAAATGCAGACCATTTTATGCAATCTATTATAGATTATGTAGATTCAAAATTCGATTCAATTGAATTATCAACAGAGGGTATTGTAACAGAAGTATTAAAAAATGGTAAAGAAATAAGAGTAAAACCAGTTGATGATAATACAAAAGATAAAGGTCATATAATGAGATATGCCATGCCTTTAGGTGGTGATGGTGTACAGAATGGGAGTATGCCTCCAGTTGGTGCTAGAGTTATGATTTTATTCCAATCAGTAAGAGAAGACGACAAATGGGAATCTTGTATAGCTTTCGGTGGTTTATTCGATAAAAAAAGAAATCTTTCTCCAGATAAATATGATGATATAGATGCAGACGCAAAAGCTGACCAACATCATTTTGTTATGCAACCTACAAAAAATGGCTCTAAAATGGAAATATATAAAGATAAAATGTTGACAACTGCCACAAAAGACTATTATACTAAAGTAGCTGGAAAGAAAGTTTTTCTTGTAGATGGTGGTGGTAATTCCAAAATTATACATTTAGGTGAAGACAATCTTGGAGATGATTATTTCCTTGTTACAAGAAAACATTTAGATTTATATGATAATCTATTATCAGAACTTTCAACATATGTTTCAAAATTTAGAACAATGACTTTATTAGGTGATTTAGGCATCCCTCTTCCATTTGCTGTAAGGAATACTGGAACTTATGAAATATTTGCAGCCCCATTTGAAATAAAATTAGCAAGTACATTAAAAGAAGACGGTAAAAACAAAACCGCTAAGGTAAAGGGTAAGTAATGAGAGATTTAAAAATAGAAATAAAATTATTCGGTGTTTATATTAAATTTGAGAAAAAAAGCAAAGGTTTAAACAAATAATATGCCAGCATTTGATATAACAACAATAAGCACTGTTTCTGGTGCTATAGCTGATGCTTATGATGCAGTAATTGTGGCTTTGAATACAACTGCTATAAATGCCGTAGCAACTCTTACAGCCCCAGAGAAAGCTACTGCTATAACAAGTTTGATAGCGAATTCTCCAAAACACAATGCACAATTCACAAAAATGATTGAATTAATCACATCACAAATCTTAAGAACTGTAAAAAATGAAATATTTCAAAAGGCTTATTTTATAGCCCCAATAAATCCTACTGGAAGAATCACCACAAGTCAGATAACCAATACTATTGAAAATGGGGCTTATTATCACACTATAAATGCCAATGCTGCAAGTGGTTTTATCACTGGTAGAATTGTTTTTGCAAGAGATATTATCCTTTTCCCAACTGGTGCATAATACATTTTTCTCTAAAGTTAATATCTTTAGAGAAGAATTTATGTGATTTTATTATAAAATTCTAAAGTATTTTCTTTATAATAAAATCCGATATATTTATAATACTGAATATGGATAAACAAAAACTGATTTTTCATCTTCTCCAATTGGTATTATGTGTATTTCAATAATCATAACAGATTGGCTTTCCATTTCTATTATTATATTACTAACTTCTTTTATTCTATCATCTTTTCTCAATTCAACAGATATGGTATCTTTTATAAGAAATCTTACATCATCTATATTTTTTGATATATAATCATCTATATTTGTGCCAAAATCTGTATTTAATCTCCAAGAACCTTTAGTTGTTTGTAAAAGTCTATAAATAGATTCATATAGACATATTTTACCTTTAAATGGATGACCATCTTCTAGTTTCTGTTCTATATCATCGGTAGTAAGAAAATCACCATTATGACCAATTAAAAAGTCAGCTTCATTATCTTCATCATATGCTACCATGATGTCACAACCCATATTATTCATTACTGTAATTCCCCTCTTTTTATTAATACTTCATTATACAATTCTGGTAATACTATTAATTCGTGATTAGTTATTAAAGAAGGGTCTTTTAATTCTGGTATAACTAAAATTTGTCCTATTTGAATTTCATCTGTTTCTAAATCGTTTGCAATATAAATATATCCAGCGTATTCTGGTCTTCCATAATAAGCATTTGATACATCTATTAAGGTAACATCTTCTTGAACTACATATATTTCAATTTTGTTAGAGCTATCATTCTCTATTTTCCCAGCTTGATATGAAACTAATAATCCCCAAAATCCTAATCTTTTTCTTTTTAGTCTATAGATTATTTCTTCATATTTTACAATTAATAAAAAATCAGTAGTTTGTTTTATTTTGTTATATCCAGCATCTATCAATCTATCAATTGTTTCGATTATTTGTTTTGCAATATAAACTTGTTTTTCATTTGTTATTTCCATACTGCCTCTTACATCATTGGTGGGAATATAATAATTTTGTCTTTACCAGAACCTATTTCTCCGTATGTGTAACCTTGATTGTTATATACAGAACTTTTCAAACTACTTTCGCTTAATACTGGAACTTTTTTAACATCTATCAATTGTTCACTTGCTACAATGGATGGTCTATCTTGTGATGGTAATCCGTCCCCTTGTATTACTGTGTCTTTATTTTCTTTTAAATTTGTTATTCCAGCTTTTTGAAAATCTCCTAAAAATTTATTAAGATTGTCATTATCCTTTTTATCAAATTTTTCACCATCACCAGTAGTGTCAGCCAAATTTTTAGAACTTTCATTTAATTTTTTAGAAAGAGAGGGTTTTACTGGATTTTGAATATCATGAGGGAACATTGTTAACTCATATTCAATCTCATTATAATTTTTTATTTTTCTTTTATAATGTTCAATAATAACTATTTGTTTAAAATTCTCAAAGAAAAACTTAATAGGTCTTAATTGTAATCTTCCTAATTGGTCACTTCTTTCTTTTGCAGTTATTTTAGTACCATCAAGCATTATAGAATCACCTCTAAAAGTGCCTTTTAATACAAGAGGCTCTAAATAAACACCTTGTATTTGGGCAGTTTGAAGAGAACCAATATATTTAGATTTACCTAATTGTGTCATATAATCTATATCAAATTCTTCTGGCAATTCTCTGTCCATAAATTCAAAAAGAAGTTCTAACTTACCGTTTTTAGCTTCTACCTCAGTTGTTGTTAATTTAACTGTCATTACTTAATCTTACCGCCCTTTTCTATACGTTTTGATACACCTTTACTTACCATATTGCTTAATTTAACCGCACTGGACATATTAGGTTTATCTTTGGAAGTATCATGAGCCATTTTCATTAATTCTTTTCTAATATCTTGCATAATAGTTTCAACTTCTTGCTTTGATATTTTCCCACTTCTAAGTTCTTTGTCTTGTCTTATTAAAATATCAAATTTCTTCTCTTGATTTAATAAATCTATTGGTATTCCAGTGTAATTTGAGAATTGCTTTTCATTCATCCCACTCTGTTGTGCTTTATCCCAAGCTCCACCAGTACCAAGAGTTTGAAGCATTTGCCATGAAGTAGTATTCTTTTTTAATCCACCATTTTTCATTACTTCTAAACTAGCAAACATCATTGCCTCATCTACTGTTTTCCCATCTTTATTTTTAGGGTCAATAGAATTTTGGAGTATTGCACCTAATCTGCCTTGGTCAATATGCTTAGATATAAAAGAATTACCTATGTGCTTCATATTATTTGTATCTTTTGTTTCACTTGCAGAAATTGCATCTGCTTTTTCTTGTTTTTCTTTAATAGACCTTGCCCACCAAGCCATTGTAGCACCAATTATTGCACCACCAGCAATAACTGCTGCTGTTGCTGTGGACATTCCTAATACCATTGATATCAAGCCAGTTTTAAAACTACCAATACCATTTTTTAATGAAGCAATATTATTTTTAATAATATC
>JBKJQV010000380.1:0-6091 GCA_046593815.1 Sediminibacterium sp.
CAGGAATTTCATTGGACTCAGCAAACAGGGTTGCTTCAGGATTAACAACTAGAACAAACATAAAGGATTTATTATCTTACAATCCTTTCAATGTTGCCAACAATACAATTGTTGGAACTAATGGACAAATAAATCCAAGTGCTCAATTAATTTATGGAGATGATTTAGACTGGACTAAAGAATTATTACGTCAGGGAAATCGTCAAGAGTATTCTGTAAATTTTAGCGGTGGTGCAGAGAAATCAGATTACTTTTTATCACTAAGTTATTTAGATGATAAAGGATTTACTTTGCGTTCAGATTTAAAGCGTTATTCAGCAAGACTAAATCTAAACGTAACTCCATTATCTTGGTTTAAAACTGGTTTAAATATTTCTGGTAACTTCTCCACTTCTAATACAGCAAGTGATGGTGGTAGCACTAATTTTGTAAATCCTTTCTTTTATTCAAGAAACGTTGGACCAATATATCCTGTATACGCTCACAATATGACAACTGGCGCATACTTATCAGATGCTGGCGGAAATCGTTTTTGGGATTTAGGAAATATGGGTGGAAATCAGGGTGTACCCAATAGACCAAGTGGTGGATTTGCAGGAAGACATGCTCTGGCAGAAACTACTTTAAATGACCAAAACTTTAGCAGGAATGTAGTAAGCGCAAGAAATTACATGGACATTACTTTTCTAAAAGATTTTAAATTTACCAATAATATATCTGTAGATTTTGAAGGCCAATATGATGGTTCTTATCAAAATGTTTTAGTGGGTGATGGTGCTCCAGCAGGTCGTTCATCTAGAGATTATAGTTCTACTACTGGCTTTGTAATTAGCCAAATTTTGAACTATGGTAAGAAATTTGGTGATCATAGAGTAGACGCTTTGGTTGGTCATGAAAGCTTTAATCAAATGAGCCAAGCTTTAGGTGGTTTTAAACAAGGTCAATCTTTATCTGGAAATACAGAATTAGGAAACTTTACTACCATTAATTCTTCTACTTCTTCTTTAGACAGATATAGAATTGAGAGTTATTTTTCGAGAGTTACTTATGATTACAAAAGTAAATATTTTGTTTCTGGAAGCATTCGTAGGGATGGAAATTCTCGTTTTGCTGAAAAATCAAGATGGGGTACATTCTGGTCTGTAGGTGGTGGTTGGAATATTGACAAAGAAAATTTCATGAGAAATGTTTCATGGGTTAATCAATTGAAATTAAGAAGCTCTTATGGAGTAGTTGGAGTTGCAGATGGCATTGGTTTTTATGCATATCAAGGTTTGTACAATTTTGCTAACAATGCTAATGAACCAGGCATAGTTCAAAGTCAAACTGCTTTCTTAAATAGAGAATTAACTTGGGAAACCAATAAACAATTTGATATCGGCTTAGATTTTTCATTGTTCAAAAACAGATTGAATGGAACTATAGAATATTATAATAGAGTTTCTGCAGATTTATTATTTGCGGTTCCTCAACCTTTATCAAGTGGAGCTTTAACTGTAAATCAGAACACTGCAACGATGTATAACAAAGGAATTGAAATTCAGTTAACAGGTGATGTAATTAGGAAGAAAGAATTTGTTTGGAATATGGGTATCAACCTTTCTACAGTGAACAACAAAATCACTAAAATGCCTTTAACAGTTCCAGAATTTGTTACAGGTACAAAAAAATATGCTGTTGGAGCTTCCATTTTTGATTATTGGTTACGTAGCTATTATGGAGTTGATCCAACAGATGGAGCTGCTTTGTATATTGCTCAAAACACTGCTGCTAGCGCAACGAGAAGATTAATTAATAATAAAAATGGTAGTGTAGATACTGTTACTACTTCAGTTTCAAATGGTAAATTTGAATACCAAGGATCTACTATTCCTGACTTCTACGGTAGCTTTACACAAGCAATTACTTTTAAGAATTTTACCATAAGTGCATTATTTACATTTCAAATTGGTGGACTAACTTATGATAACAACTACGCAGCATTAATGTCTTCAGGTACTTATGGAGGAGCTATACATACCGACATATTAAATAGATGGCAAAAACCAGGTGACATTACCAATGTTCCTCGTTTAGATGCAGGAAGAACTACTGATTTTAATGGTGCATCTTCTAGATGGTTAATAGATGCTTCTTATTTAAATATCCGTTCAATAAATTTAACTTACAGTTTGCCAAAACAATTAACAAACAAAATGAAAATTAATGGTGGACAATTTTTTGTAAGTCTGGAAAATGTTTCCTTCTTCAATAAAAATAAAAGAGTTGGATTGAACAATCAACAAGCGTTTTCTGGTGTAACATCGAATGCTTATCCTCCTGCTCGAGTATTTACTGTAGGACTAAACTTTAACCTCTAAAATGATCAACATGAAAAAATATTTTTTATCAACTTTAGCAATTGTATCATTGGCTTTTTCTTCATGCAAGAAAGAGTTCTTAGATACATTTCCTACTACATCTGTAGCAGCTACCGATGCTTTAGCTAGTACACAAAATGCAATAGCTGCTTTAAATGGTATACACCGTGTTATGTACACTCAATATGATGTTCAAGGTGAATCAGGAGAAGGTGCATGTAACCTTTTCAGAGACTATATGGGAGAAGATATTGTTTTCCCATTAGCCAACGGAAGTACAGGGCAACTTACATGGGTACAATGGCAAAATCACCGAAATGTGAATGCTAGTGACATGCGTTTTGTTTATCGTTTTTATTACAGATTAATTTCAAATGCCAATATCCTAATAAATGGAATTGATGGAGTTCCAGGCCCACAAGCAGATAAAAACATGATCAAAGGTCAATCTTTGGTTTACAGAGCTTGGGCACACTTTCAATTGGTTCAACTTTGGGGTGAACGTTACAAAGCTGGCCAAGCAAACTCACAATTAGGAGTTCCTTTATTATTAATTAATACTTTGGAAGGATTACCAAGATCTACTGTTGATCAGGTTTATACTCAAGTAAACAAAGACTTAGATGATGCAATTTCATTATTAGCAGGATATACAAGAACTGGTTCAGCAGCAAAATCAAATTTTGATGCAAATACAGCTAAAGGTATTAAAGCACGTGTGGCATTGGTTCAGGAAAATTGGGATTTAGCAGCAACCAATGCTATAGCTGCAAGATCGGGATATAACTTAATGACCAATGCAGACTATCTGAAAGGATTTAATGATATCAATAATTCTGAGTGGATTTGGGGAAGTCGTCAAATTAGTGATCATAACACTTTTTTCTACTCTTATTTTGCATACATAAGTTGCAATTTCAATTCTACTGTTTTAAGAACACAGCCAAGAGCCATGAATGCAAATTTATGGAATGTGATTCCTTCTACAGATATTCGTAAGCAATGTTGGGATTTAAACGGCTCAACTGTACCTGTTCCTCCAGGTGGAGCAAGGGTACCATATCAAAATAAGAAATTCTTAGCTTCTAGTGATGCTTTGAGTATTGGTGATGTTCCTTATATGCGAACTGCAGAAATGTTGTTAATAGAAGCAGAAGCTAGAGCTAAGCAAGGACAAACAGCTAATTCACAAGCAGCCTTATTTACTTTATTAAAAAATAGAAATGCTTCTTATGTACAAAGCACTAACACTGGACAGGCATTATTAGATGAAATTTATTTAAACAGAAGAATAGAATTATGGGGTGAAGGCCATCGATTTACAGATTTAAAAAGGTTGAACCTCCCTATGTCAAGAGTTGGTATTCCAAATCATCTTGATGCCCTTATTCTTGTAAGATTAATTCCTGCAGGAGATATTCAATGGCAATTTTTGTTCCCACAAGACGAGGTAAATCAAAATAAGGCTTTGGTGCAAAATCCGCTTTAAACTGCATTTTCCCGCATAAAAAAGAGCCCCGATAAATCGAGGCTCTTTTTATTTTATAGTATCTTTGAAAGCTATGCCGCAAAACAATATCATTAAATCTCCTCTGAATTCATTAGGATATAATTTTATCAAAGACCAATATATTCCTAAAGGGAAAGACGAATATTATCTCAGAAATATTCAAATAAAAAATGGTATTCACTACAGGAAATTAATGGCAGAAGAGATCGAAATGTTGGTTAGGAACGGGAACACTTCTGACGACTGGAACAATATATTAGTTTCAGATGCATTCGACCCAAAGCTGGTAAAAAATTGTAAGTTTCATGGATTAGTTAGAATAGGTAAATTAGAACCAATTTGTTTAAGTTTTAGTGATTTAAAAGCACCAGTAGGTCTATATAATTCTACCATTATAAGCTGCGATTTTGGCGACAACGTAGTAATTGATAATGTGCATTATCTCTCACATTATATCATCGGAAGCGAAGCTATCATTACCAATGTAAATGAATTGGTAACTACCAATCATGCAAAATTTGGCACTGGAGTTTTAAAAGAAGATGAGGAAGAAGATGTTAGAATTTGGATGGAAATATGCAATGAAAATACTGGCAGAAGGGTAATGCCTTTTAATGGGATGCTTCCTGGTGATGCATTTTTATGGAGCAGATTTAGAGACGATAAAATATTACAAGAAAAATTTAAAGAGTTTACCGAAAAAAAATGTGATAATAAAAGGGGTTACTATGGCAAAGTTGGCGATAGAACTGTAATTAAAAACTGTAAAATTATTAAAGATGTTTGGGTTGGACCAGATGCTTATTTTAAAGGCGCCAACAAATTAAAAAACCTTACAGTTAATTCTGGTGAAGAAGGTAGAACTCAAATTGGTGAGGGATGTGAAGTAGTAAATGGTATTATAGGATATGGATGCAGGATATTTTATGGTGTTAAAGCAGTTCGCTTTATCATGGCCGATCATTCTCAATTAAAATATGGTGCTCGATTAATCAATTCCTATCTTGGTCAAAACGCTACAATATCATGTTGCGAAGTATTAAATTCATTAATTTTTCCTGCACATGAACAACACCACAATAATTCGTTTTTATGTGCAGCTTTAGTAATGGGTCAAAGCAATATTGCCGCAGGTGCTACTATTGGTTCTAATCACAACAGCAGAAGCGCTGATGGGGAAATTATTATGGGTAGAGGGTTTTGGCCAGGACTATGTGTTAGCTTAAAACACAATTCTATTTTTGCTTCATTTAGCATGGTTAACAAAGGCGATTACCCTGCCGAATTAAATATCAAAATACCTTTTTCATTAATTAGTAATGATGTTCACAACAACCAACTTACCATCATGCCAGCATATTGGTTTTTGTACAATATGTATGCATTGGCAAGAAATGCTTGGAAGTATCCTGATAGAGATAAGAGAACTGATAAAACCCAAACACTAGAATATAATTACTTAGCGCCTGATACTATCAATGAAATATTTACTGCAATTAACTTATTAGAATTATACACTGGAAGAGCTTATTTATTAACTCAGAAAACGAGTATAAACTCAGATCAAGAAGCTATAGAAGTTGGTAGACTACTTTTAAAAAGTAAAAATAAAATTGTTAAGCAATTAGATATAGTTGCTCATGATATAGAGAATAGCAATAGAAAAACATTGCTGGTAAAGGTTTTAGAAGCCTATCAAGTATTTGAAGATATTATTCTTTATTATGGAGTTGAGCATTTAATTACTTTAATTCGAGAAAATAAAATTACTGAAATTAGCGATCTGTGTAAATCATTACCAACAAAGCCTATTAGAACTAAATGGGTAAATATAGGAGGACAATTAATGCCAGAAACAGATTTAAATGATTTAAAAAAGAAAATTAAGCAACAAAAAATAAAAAGTTGGGATGATATACATGATCAATACAAACTTTATGGAGAAAAATATGCTTCACAAAAAAGTGCACATGGTTTAGCAGCTTTAAAAGAAATTAGTGGTATTAGTCTCCATAAAATGGATCAACACCAATTAAGTTATTTACTCAATACTGCTGTTGCAACAAAAGAGTGGATCAACAAAAGCATTCACGACTCGAGAGCAAAAGATTATTCAAGTCCTTATAGGAAAATGGTATACGAAAATTTTACAGAAATGAATGAAGTTATTGGGAAATTAGAAGACAATAGTTTTATCAATAATCAAATAAAAGAATTGAAT
>JBKJQV010000021.1:0-35559 GCA_046593815.1 Sediminibacterium sp.
TACATTTTTATTGCAAATACTACTACATTTTCAAGTTTTAAATATACCAACTAGTTTGTATATGCCTTGACTGTAAAGGGTTTCATAAAAAATAAATCTTTAAAAATCTACTATTTATTGTAGTTTTACTTCAGTGAAGGGTACAATTTATAATAGATAGTTTTTCTTTAAACTAAATAAAATATAAAAAATCACCCCACACCTGTTTTTTTAATAATAAATTTTGATTTTTTTAATAGTGCCTGTATGAATAAACTTTACTCTACTACTTCAATTTCAACATTATTAAAAGGTACTGCATTAACAATGCTTGCCTTGTGTTCAATTGAACTTTCAGCACAAATCAGTGGTACTGTATTTAGGGATTATAATGCTAATGGAGTTAAAAACAATTCAGCTACTTATAATGAGCCTGGTGCTGCAAATATTACAGTTAAAGCATACAGTACAACAGGAACACTTTTGGCTACTACAACTTCATTAGCAAACGGAACTTATAGTTTTACTAATGTACAAGTTCCCGCTGCAACTAAAGTACGATTAGAATTTACTGGATGGCAGTCTGCTGATTTTCCTGCACCATTTGGTACTGGTAACAAAACTAGTGTTCAATTTGCAACTGCTCCTTCTGCTACTTCTAATTTTGGTATAAATTATCCTGGCGATTATATTGATAATGCTAATGCAAGAATTATAGTTCCAAGTTATGCAAATGGAGATAACCAAACAGGTACAACTGCTTATCCTAATGCCAAAGGGGCTGATGGAGCTTATGCATTTAACTATGATGCTGTTGCACCTGCAAGTGTAATAAGTGATATGGGCCAAATAGGTGCCGTATGGGCAACTACATATCATAAAAAGGCTGACAAATTATTTTATGCTGCTTTTGTAAAAAGACACGTATCACTTGGACCGTTGGGAATAAACGGTATTTATGTTACTACTGGTGCAAAAACTGTAAATAATAAAACACAGACAGGAAATTTTGTAAACTTAAATTCAATCAATCCTGCATTTAATGCAGGAACGTTACCTGGCAGAACTTTCTCGCCAGGCAACAACGATAAAACTCAGGCGAATAGAGATGATATTACAGGTGGCAATGTGTTTACCGAGGTTGGTAAAAAAGGAATTGGTGGTATGACTATTTCTGATGATGGAAAGTACCTTTATATCATTAATTTAAATGACAGAAAGTTATGGAGAGTTGATATAGGTTTAACTGGTATAGCTCCTACTTTAGCTTCTCAAATTGTTTCCTACAATGCTTTTCCTGTTGCAGCTGGTAACAGCACATTTAGACCATTTGCTGTTAAATTTTATAGAGGGGCAATATATGTTGGAGGTGTATTAGATGGAGTAAAACCAGATAATTCTTCAGTTGATAGAACTGAATTAAAAGCAATTGTTTTAAAGGTCGATGCATCAGTTACTCCTGGTACTGAAACTTTTACTCAAGTATTAAATACTCCTTTAACTTATAACAGAAAAGCCAATATGAATACTGGCTTTGGAATTACTAAAAATACTGCTTACACTGATCCATCATACATTTCACCGAATGCTGCAACACTTTGTCAAGGTTCTTGGCATCCATGGGCTAGAACTTTCGCGGAAGCGATTATTCCTCCTGGATCAAATAAAATTATTTACCCCCAACCAATGTTTTCTTCTTTAGAATTTGATCCAGCTGATGGTGCAATGATTTTAGGTATTACCGATAGAACAGGTCATCAATCAGGCAATCAAAATTTGGGAACTACTGCTGCTGGAACTTTATATACAGGTAATGCTGCAGGTGATATTTTAAAGGCTAGCAATACAGGCGGTACTTATACTGGCTTTGTTTTAGAAAGTAATGGAACTGCTGGAAGTTTAACAACAACTGGTGCAAATAATGGAGAGGGCCCAGGTGGTGGAGAGTTCTTTTATACAGATCGTTATCAGAATGGAGATGGGGGACCTCTTGGTATTGGAAATACTGCCAACGGAAGTAATGCAAATATTTCTCATGAAGAAACTAGCACAGGAAGTGTGGCTATGTTCCCAGGTAAAGAAGTTATTTCTACAGCATTTGACCCTATAACCGATTGGTATACAGGTGGTGTACGTTATTATTCAACAACTGACGGAATTGCCAAAAATGGTAAAGTATTATATTCTGGTGCTGATGTGAGTGTTTTTGGAAAAGCAAATGGATTAGGAGATTTAGAAATTATTTCTGCTCCTGCTCCTATTGAAATTGGAAATAGAATTTGGTTTGATGCCAATTCAAATGGTGTTCAAGATGCTGATGAAAATGGTATAACAGGAGTTTCTGTTCAACTACTACAAGGTGCAACTATACTAGGAACTGCAACTACTAATAGTGAAGGGAATTTTCATTTCTCGAGTGATCCAAATAGAATAAGCACTAGCTCCGAAAAATATAACTTAGACATTAAGCCGAATACAAACCATACTATTAAAATACCAAATGCAAAAGGTGGAAGCGTTCAAGCTCCATTAGCACCTTATGATGTAACATTAAAAGACAACGGTGGTGTAGATGCCAATGCAGATGAACGTGATAGTGATGGTGCCTATAGTGTTGATGATGTAATTGTTCCAGTTACCACAGGGGTAGCTGGTGAAAATAACCATAGCTACGATATTGGTTTTGCTACAACAGGTACAGTAGGCGGCGGAGGTGGCGGAGGTGTAGAAAGTAAAAGTTTAGGTGATGCAATTGCAATGCGTGCGTTTTATAAAGCAACTCATGATGTTCCATCTGTAGTTGATTATACTAAAATGCCTTCTGCATTTAGAACCGGAAATATTACTAGCAATGCAACTGGAACACAATTGAAATTATCTGATATTCTTCCTACAACTTTAATAAATTATACTTATAAATCTTTCATTAGTACTCCAAAAGATTTAATTGGAATTACGAATGCAAAAGACGTTTTATCAATCGACTTTATTAGTAATAATATTCCTAAAGCTGTTGCATTTGGAACGCAAACTGTTGGTGATGTTTATGATCACACAAAAGCAATTTGTGATCGTTTAAAAGGTTATGAATTAGTTGGCTTACAAAACATTTCAGTGAATGGAGTTAATATGGTTCAATATAATCTCAAGAATAATAAAGGGGATATTGAATATGCAATGAGCTTTATTATTGGTGCCAAAACCGGTAGATCTAGTTATACCATTCAATCTAATTGGTTGAATAAAGATTATACTAGAGATGAAGTAATGTACAATATCCAGTTATGGGGAGGTTCTCCTTCATTAACTGTTGATATGGCAAAAGATGTTATCAGTCGCTTAACTGCTGGCTTACCTGTTCAAGAAATAAAGAGCAATGTAAGTTTGCCAAAAACTTACATTACTATAGGAAAACGCATTGATGATAATCTAGCCCTTACTATTAATAATAATGCAACTGCTACAAATGGTTATTTTGAAATAAAGGATAGGGCAAATGAACAAACAACCAATTTTGTAACTAGAACAGTTCCATTTTCAATTATACCTGATGGAAAAACTACAGTTAAAGTTCCAACTGGAGATATATATGAATCAACAATTGGACTTTACATTAATGGAATATTACAAGATGAAGTATTTATGGCTGATGGGTCATGGGGTGTTGATTATAATACAAGTACAACAAGTGTTAAGAAATTCAATGTTACCAATAGCACTTCTGCAATCAGTAAAGATGAATTTACACTCTTTAGAAATGCGGAAGTAAGTGCTTCAACACCTGATTATGTTTCTGTATACAAATTATTAAGAGGTGGTGGCACTCCACAAGATCTTACGGCATATAAAACCTTGAAATTAACAGCTGCAGGTAACTCAGTATTAACTATCACATTAGTAAAAGAATCAATTACTGCTTGGAAAGATCAATACACACTACAATTACCAATTAGCAAAGATGCTCAAGAATACCTGATTAGCTTGAGTGACTTTAAATCCGGAACATCTACAACTCCAATCGACGCAAAAGATCTTAGCTCAATGGTAGTATCTATGGGAGCATCTTCTACTGGTAAAAATACTAGTGTAGAAGTTTCTTTAAGTGGTGTATCATTCACTAAAGATGATATAGGTTATATTAGAAGTTTATCAGCAAAAGATGTAACTGCTTATCCTAATCCATCAAAAGGTGCATTCAATGTAAAATTCAAAGCCGATAATAACTATACGCTAACACTTAAATTAATTGATGCTTCCACTGGGAATGTGTTGATGTCTAAAGCAGTTAATGCAGTTAGAGGTGAAAACTCAGTACCTGTTCAGGCCACTATTGGTCAAGGTCAGAAAGCATACATAATCAGTTTAGAAGGAAGTAATAATAAATACAAGCCAACTAAATTAATAATGGGTAAAGATTAAATTATTCATATACGTTACACAAAAATCCCCGCTTAAACGGGGATTTTTTTTTCTCAAACATAAATATCATTCTGTTTAATTACCCCATCCCCATTTTAAAAAATCCGGAAAAGCCTCTGCCCAAGTTGGTACATCATGTTTTCCTTCTTTTAACTCTAAGTATTTAATATGTTGATCTGTATACCCTTTTGCTTTTAATTCTACAATCAAGTCTAGGGCATCGTCAATAGCATCAATTATTCCATTATTATTTCTATCGGCAACTTCGTCTTTGGTTCCACATTCAATAAAAAATTGCAACCATGGATGAAATGATCCTTTTCTAATTTGCAAATGCATCAACCGATCTTTTTCATCATCATAGCCATCATCATATCCTTTTTTTCTCCACCAAAGAGAACCGCTAAAAATTCCTACTTTACTAAATTCACTTGCATGATTCCAACATATATCTATTGCACTTAATCCGCCGAGAGAGAAGCCAGCAAAGGATTTATCTTTAAAAGAAGGTGTATTATATTTTTTTCGAATGAATGGAAGTAACTCATCAAAAATAAACTTGCTATATAAGCCAGCTTTGGCTCCTCTCCCTTTAAAATCAGCAGAATAAGCAGTACCATATTCCATTTTTCGATCGGCACCACAATGAATACCGATGCAAAATAGAGGAAGAATTTCATTGCTATTAACCAGATTATTCAGTATTGTTTTAAATTCCATTTTAATTAAATCCTGACCATCATTTATTAATAGTAGACTTAACTGATCAAGGTTTTTCACATTCGAAGGGATATAGGTATCAAAAAGTACCGTTCTTTCTAAATATTCAGATTCAATACTGAAATGTTCAACGGTTATATTCAATTCTTCTTCAATTTTCGAATGATGCATCATCAAAAATAATATAAACATAACAAAAGCCCGAAAACAAAATCGAATAACATTTTTTAGTATATTACTATTTTATTTTAATAAAAGATTAATATATACTCACTCAAAATTAATAATATGAAAAAAATTGGTATTCTTTTTGGCCAAGAAAGAAGCTTTCCTATGGCATTTATTGAAAGAATTAATAGTAAAAATATTCCTGGCATTATTGCAGAGCCAGTTAAAATTGATAAAGTAGTTCAAGGAGAAAGTAGTGGCTACGCTGTTATACTCGACAGAATTAGTCAGGATGTACCTTTTTACAGGGCATTTCTTAAGAATGCAGCTGTTTGTGGTACAGCAGTTGTAAACAATCCATTTTGGTGGAGTGCCGATGAAAAATTTTTCAACAACTGTTTATCTACTAAAATTGATGTGCCAGTTCCTAAAACTGTTTTACTTCCTTCAAAAGATTTACCTGCTGATACTGCAGAATTATCGTTTAGCAATTTGGCATATCCTCTCGATTGGGAAGGAATATTTAATTACATCGGATTCCCTGCATATATGAAACCATTTGCTGGTGGAGGATGGAAAAACGTTTACAAGTTAACAGACATGAACGATTTTTTTGAGAAGCATGCCGAAACAGGAGAATTGGTAATGATGCTACAAGAAGAAATTGTTTTTGAAGAATACTATCGTTGTTATTGCATCGGAGGAAAGCAAGTAAGAATTATGAGTTACGAGCCACGTAATCCGCATCACTTAAGGTATGTAGCAGATTTCAAGCCTTCGAAAGAGAAACTAAAAATGATGACAGATTTGGTGTTAAAAATCAATAAATATTTAGGCTATGATTTTAATACAGTTGAATTAGCATTAAGAGATGGTGTGCCTTATGCTATTGATTTTTGTAACCCTGCACCAGATGCAGATATTAAAAGTGTTGGTCAAGAAAATTTTGATTGGGTGGTTGAAACTGCTGCCAATTTTGCAATTGAAAAAGCGCAGGCTCAAGTTGATGGTGCAGATAATTTAAGATGGGGTGAATACATAAAGAGAAGCGCAACAGGAAAAAAATTATATTAAGATGGGAAATACAAGTTATAATCATTTTACGCTAGGTGTTGAAGAAGAATACATGGTAATTGATCCTATATCTAGAGAACTAAAAAGTCATGAACAACAAATTGTAATACTTGGTCAGGAAATTTTAAAAGACAAAGTAAAAGCAGAAATGCATCAGGCAGTAGTTGAAGTAGGCACTGATATTTGCAAAGATATTGACGAAGCTTTTAAAGATGTTTCTTCATTAAGGGGTAATATTTCTAAGATTGCAAATGATCTAGGTCTTTGGGTTGGCGCATCAGGTACTCACCCTTTTAGTCATTGGGAAACTCAACTTATAACCGATCATGTTCGTTACAATCAAATTGTAAATGAATTGCAAGAGGCAGCAAGAAGTAACTTGATCTTTGGCTTACATGTACATGTTGGAATGGAAGACCGAAAAATGGCCGTTCATATTGCCAATACTGCTAGATATTTTCTTCCGCATGTATATGCGTTAAGTACTAACTCTCCATTTTGGGAATCAAGAGACACTGGATATAAATCTTTCAGAACTAAAGTTTTTGATAAATTTCCTAGAACAGGCATACCTGATTATTTTGAAAGTTTTGAGGCATACGAAAATTATGTAAACTTATTAATCAAAACCAACTGTATAGATAATGCCAAAAAAATTTGGTGGGATCTTCGAGTTCATCCTTTCTTTAATACCGTTGAATTTAGAATTTGCGATGTCCCAATGACTATTATGGAAACCATGACTATCGCCGCTTTATTTCAAGCAATATGTGCAAAGATTTATAAATTAAGGAATCAAAACCTAAATTTCATGATTTATCAACGCACATTAATTAATGAAAATAAATGGAGAGCTAGTAGGTATGGAATTGATGGTAAATTAATAGATTTTGGTAAAGAAATTGAAGTAGATACCAAAGCATTGATTTATGAGTTACTAGATTTTGTAGATGATGTGGTTGACCAATTAGGCAGCAGGCATATTATTAATAATGTTGCGAAAATTTTTGAAACGGGTACAGGCGCTGATCGACAGCTAAGAGTATATAAAGAAACTGGTAGTTTAATAAGTGTGGTTGACTATATACATGAGCAGTTTCTTGCTTTGTAAATACCTGAATTATTTTACAAAAAAACCCGACTCAGTTGAATGAGTCGGGTTTTTTTCATGAGAAATGTTTTTCTTTTTCAGTGGTAAAGATTTTTATGTTTAAAAGCATAAATGCGATGTAGGTTGTTTTTTTATTTCGCTATTTATTTAATCAATGAACTGAAATAAAACATCTTTATGCTTTCGAACTTTTATTGCACCTGCTAATTGATCTTCTTCTGAGCGATAACCCAATGGCAAAATAACAACTGAGGTTAAACCTTTTTCTTTTAATCCTAATATTTCATCAAAATCTGCCCGGCTAAATCCTTCCATTGGGCAAGTATCTACTTGCAACTCTGCTGCAGCAGCAAGCGCTGTACCTAAAGCAATATAAGCTTGTTTAGCACTCCAATTTTGAAGCTCATCTTCATTTAATCTACTAATGGTTCCCAAAATTGCATCTTCAAAACCTTTAAGCGCTTCAGATGGAATGTTTCTTGTGTCAGCAATTAATTTAATGTAATCAGTTACATCATTTGGTGTAATGGTTTTATTTACACAAAAAACTAGTACATGAGAACTTTCTGTAAGTTGAGGCTGATTGTAAGCAGCTGCACCTAATTTTTCTTTTAACTCCTTGTTAGAAACTACCAATATAGAATATGGTTGCAAACCATAAGAAGAAGCTGAAAATCTTGTTGCAGCAAGAATGCCGGCAAGCTTTTCTTCAGAAACTTTTATTCCACTCATTCTCTTGGTGGCATAGCGCCATTGTAAATTATCCAATAAACTCATAATTATTAATTTTTAGCAATTTACAACTATTTTTATAATTAGTGTTTGAACATTAAAAAAATAACTTAAAATTCATTTTGAGTTATTCTCAAATACAGAATCTATCTTTTTTCATTAACGCTAACCACTAAACTGAGCCAGCTTTTTTGTACCTTAGGGCACGTATTGATCAGGCAACGAACCTGGTACACTATGCATCTATATAGTACATCATCTCAAAAAGTCTTTTTTTGACAGAACACGAACTAATAAAAGGCTGTATACGACAAGAACCAATTTGTCAACGTATGCTTTTTGATAAGCATGCTGGTAAAATGATGGGGGTATGTTTGAGGTATGCCCAAGACAATATGGAGGCAGAAGATATGCTGCAAGACGCGTTTATTAAAGTTTTTCAATATATCATTCAGTTTAAGTTTGAAGGGTCATTTGAAGGATGGATTAGAAGAATAGTAGTTAACACTGCAATTCGACACCTTGAGAGAAAGAAAATGAGTTTTAAAGAAATTGATGACCATAGTCCAAATAACCCTCAAATTGATCCTCATGCTTATGGTCACCTAGGTGAAGACGATTTATTAAAATTAATTAGCCAATTACCAGAAGGATATAGAATGGTTTTTAATTTAAGTGTAATCGAAGGATATAGTCACGATGAAATTGGTGAAATGCTAAAAATACAAGCAGGTACGAGTAGAAGCCAATTAGTAAAAGCGAGAAAAATGTTACAAAACCAAATTATGCAATTACAAAAGATTGCAGTTTAAATGACCAACCAGGCATTTGATCATATAACGAAACAAAAGCTGCATGACTACTCTGCTGCAATTCCAGAAGGATTATGGGACAAGATTCGTATGCCTGCTATCACCCCACCTGCAGATCAGTTTGATCAATTTGTACAAGATAAATTATACAATCATATTGGCAATGTATCTCCAGAATTGTGGAACAGAATTAAACCAAATGAAGACGAGGACAAAAAATATTTTTTCTTTTTACCTAGGGCTACAATGGTAGCAGCTTCTATTCTATTATTGATCTTAGCTGGTACGGTCTCAGCATACTTGTATTATCAGCAATTTAATTCTCCTACTAATACAATAAAAAATAGCACTTTAATAAATAACAAACAAGATAATAATGGCAAGAAAGATAATGCTATTGGATTAAAGGAAGAATATCAAAATAATAAAACTACTGAACAGGAGTTACCTCTTATTGAAAATGAATTTAATAAAAATGAAGCTCAAGGTCATCAATCGATTGATATTGATATGCCTAATTCATCTTCTCAGAAAAGAAACGTTAATGCAAAAATCATAAATAATGGATCTTCTATTTCATTTGGTATGCAAAAAAATCAACTACAAAATATTCAGTTTAACAATACCTTTTCAAGCTCTGAAACCCTTATTCCAGTTAGTAATTCAATGGATTTAGATCTTAATTATATGGCAACTCAAAAATTTGATGCAAGTATAATTGAATTTCAAAACAAAAATATAAGGTACTTATCAAACGAAAAAAAAATAGCAATTACCAATCATGCTAGTAATATTAAAAATGTAGTTATTTGTCCTACAGATAGAAAAATGCGAAACCCAGATTGGGATTTTGAAATATATTCATCACCAGATTATGCTTTTAAAACTATAAGTAGCAACACAGCATCTCAACAATACATGAATAAGAAAGATAGTAGTGAGAAATCACAATTAGGTTATACTGTTGGATTCAGAATAGTCAAACCTATTAACGATCATCTTTCTTTTAAAACTGGATTGCAATATTCCCAGATAAATGAAAACTTTATTTATAGATCAGAAAATGAAATTAAAACTACAACAGTAGTAACTATTAGAAATATAATTCTCGCTAATGGAAATACAGTTACAGTTAGTGATACGAGTGTTTTACAACAGATTGGATACAAAAACAATACTGTAAAAAATAGTTTTAAAAATTTCGATATCCCTGTATTGATAGGATATCAGTTTGGAAACGACAATTTAAGAATTGGTATAAATGCTGGGGTAATTTTCAATCTAAGTTCATCATTTAGTGGAGTTGTACTAGACTCTTCTCTTTCGCCAAAACCTTTTTCAAAAGAAAATAATTCAATATATAAAAACAATATTGGTATGGGAATATATACAGGTATAAGTATATCAAAAAGGCTTACATACAACACTTCAATTTTTGCAGAACCGTATTTTAAATATAATTTATCAAATACAACTACTCCGCTATCTCCTTTTAATCAACGATTTTCAGTTGGAGGATTATCGATTGGTTTAAGGCTTAATTTAAATAACAGATAGGCATCATTAACTAAATTAAATGTATCTAACTAGCATTAAAAACATTATGAACAGTTTACGTTTTTTTATCATGATTGTCATTCTTGCAAGTTTTTCAGCTTGTAACAAAGATCTGTCTGATGATTTTAGGCAATATTCCAACAATCCATTGAATGATACTACATGGTCTAAATATATTACTTCAAATGCTGCTCTAAATGGGATACTAGATTCAACACTTCCAACTTTAATGGTAGATTCTATCAATCAAAATACAGCAGATACTATTCGCTTCCCAAATAATGTAGAATTAACATTTCCTGCAAATGCAGTATTTAGTCCAGCCGGTTTTACAGTTAATGGAAAAATTAAAGTAGAAATGCTTGCTTTATTGAAAAAAGGTGACATTATCCGATCGCTTCAATCAACCACAAGTAATGGTTCATTATTAGAAATATTTGGACAAGTTTTTATTAAACTATCAAATAATGGAAGGGAACTTGCACTTGCTCCATATAAAAGTATTAAAATAAGAATTCCTGATACTCAAGATAATCCTCAACCAGCGATGATTGTTTTTAAAGGGCAAGAAAGTAATCCTCCACCTGCATGGGGTAAAGATACTAGTGCCACATGGTTAAAAACAAATGATGGATCTACAATTGGAACTTGGTACAAAACAGGATCTGGTCCGAATTTGAAAGGATATGAATTTACTACTCAAAACCTGAGATGGATAAGTGGTGGTAAATTTGCAGATAGTACAGTTCCAAAAAATAAGCTGACATTAATTCTACCTCCTAATTTCACTATTAAGAACACAGTTGCTTTTGCTGTTTTAGAAAATTCAAAAACAGTAGTAGAATTAAAAGCAAACTATGCTTCAAGGTCATTTGAAGCATATAATATACCTTTACAAAAAAAATTAATCATAATTACACTCACTAAGATTGGGACTGACTTTTATTATGGTACTAGATCAATTAATGATATTGGAAATATAGCTATTTACAATATTATTCCAGAAAAAAAATCACTTCAATATATTCTGGATGAATTAAGTAAGTTATAGATAAGGCTACGTTTTAACTTTTCTTGTATGTAATGCTCTATAAGCCCAGATACAACTTAACATCATAAATATTGCGCCTAATAAAAAAGCAGCACCTGGAAAATAAACTGGAGCATCAGTACTAGTAAAAAAAGAAAATAAATTAGTCATTAATAAGGGCCCAACAATTGAAGTTGCACTAATTAAACTAGTCAAAGCACCTTGTAGTTCCCCTTGTTCATTTTTAGGTACATTCCCAGAAATTATCGATTGCAAAGCAGGACCTGCTATCCCTCCCAAGCAATAAGGGATAAGAAAAACAAACATCATCCAACTTTCAGAAGCAAAAGCAAATAATAGCAACCCTAAAGAATATAGAGCAAGACCATAATAAACACTTTTTTCATTTCCAATTTTTGGATTGATAATTCTAACTAACCCACCTTGAACTCCTCCAACCAATAATCCAACAATACCTAAAGAAATGCCAATCATTTTAGGTGTCCATTTAAATTTTTCGATATTAAAAAAACTCCAGTTACTTTGAACTGCATGCGATGCTAGGTATATTAATACAAAAGAAACAACCAAACCAGATAATGCTGGATATTTACTTAATTGTTTAAGAGACCCAATTGGATTTGCTCTTTTCCAATCAAAAGGTCTTCGCAAACTTTTATCCAAAGATTCGGGAAGCACAAAATATCCATATAACCAGTTGGTTAAAGCTAAGCCTGCAGCTACAAAAAAAGGAATTCGTGATCCTAATTCACCCAACAAGCCCCCTAACATTGGACCAATAATAAACCCAACACCAAAAGCAGCACCAATCATTCCAAAATTTTGAGCCCTATTTTCTGGTGTACTAATATCAGCAATATATGCAGTAGCAGTTGTAAAACTTGCACCTGTAACACCAGCAATCAGCCTCCCAACAAAAAGCCAACCTATTGAAGGAGCAAATGAAAGAAATAAATAATCAATTCCAAAACCAAACAAAGAGAATAATAAAACTGGCCTACGTCCATATTTATCACTTAAATTTCCTAATACAGGAGCAAATAAAAATTGCATAATGGCATAAGCAAATGTAAGCCAGCCTCCATATCTTGATGCAAGACTAATACTTTTTATACCTAATAATTCTTCAATTAATTTAGGCATTACCGGTATTATTAATCCAAATCCAATTACATCAATTAAAAGTGTAACAAAAATAAATCCGATTGCAGCTTTCTTTACATTAGCCATGAAAAAAATTTTGGATTACAAAGATTAGTTTTTTTAGCGGAGATTTATAAAAGCTTTTCTCTAGTAACTCCATCAATTTCTAGAACAAGGTCTGCACCATAACAACCCGCAGGAGTTTGATACCCAATTTTAAAGTCGCTATTCAAAACTTTTTTTATGATTATCAAACTACTTATTGCTGTTAGTGTGTAGCCTTCTGGACCAACTAATCTAGCTGCAACTTTATTCCCAGAATCATTTGTTGCTTCGCCCCAAACCAAGCTTTTAGCATTTGCTCTTTTTGTTTCATTCGGACCAGCAGGCTTTTTTTTAATTTTTTTCTTTGCATAATTTTTAACGATACTTAATCTTAGAAACCAATTATATAGCCACTGCCATTTAAGCGCAGAAAATGTTTTTGGAGAAGCCATTGTATATGTTTCAATATTATTGATACCAGTTGTAGTATATGCAGTAGAGATATCCCCCCAAGGTATACACATTACAAATAATTTTTTCAAACCAAAATCAATCCACATTCCTTTATGTCCTAGTGGTTTTTTAATAATTTTCCCATTTTCTCTAATAGCTCCTCCTTCGCCCATCCCCTCTGCCATTGTATTTGCAGTGCCATGAGACAAACCACCTCCAATCATAGCGAATGCAAGTTTTAAATTAATAGCATCAGGTAATTGATCTTTTAAAAATTTAGCAATGCAATCTGTAGGCACTACATCAAACCCAACACCAGGCATAACCATTATTTGCTTGCTTAAAGCTAGTTCATTCATTGTTTTTGCTTTTTCAAATACACTAATTTCTCCAGTTATATCTAAATAATGAGTGTTAGATTCCAAGCATGCATTGATCATTTTTTGAGCAGTAAATTGAAAAGGTCCTGCAGCATGTAAAACCACTTTAAAATCTTTTAGACATTTTACAAGTGCTAAATGATCATTAAGATCAATTATTTTAAAAGGCAAATTGAGTTCTTGCGCCAAAGACTTTATTGCAGCTTCATTTCGGCCTGCTAAAACTGGAACTAATCCATAATTATTTGCCATTGTAGCAATGAGGTTTCCGGTATAACCATTAGCACCATATAAAAGAAATTGATTGTTTTCCATTATGAAAAGTACAAAAAAAGGGGCGAAAAATTCGCCCCTACAAAAATCACCAAAATACACACCTACTTTTTTAGCTCAATTGTACCTAATAAAACCTCTTTGGTTTTACTTACAGTAATATTGCTGATGGTTTTTCCATTATATCCATTTGATGCATTTACATACACTGTATATGTTCCTTCTTTTAATCCCCTAATTTTAAAGTAGCCTTCATTATTTGGAATTGCAACTGCAGTATCAGTGTTGTTGAACACTATTACAATAGGTCTAGCTTCCATTGGAGTAATTTTACCAGAAAGACTAGCTGTAGTTTTTTCTGTAAAGAATTTTATCCATGGTCTAAGATAAAACTGGTTATTTCTTTCTTGAATAATTGAATTAGCAATATCAAAATCGAGCCATAATCTTATTTTGCGAGGCAGGAATTCATCAAACTCATGACCTTTTAATTTAATGATAATATAATTTGGTGCTCCGTTTAATAATTGTAAAGGATAAGTAACACTATCTTTTGTTACAGAATTATTAGTGCCAAATTCTATTTTTATTAACCTAACAGAGCCATTTAATACAGTTTTTGATGCAAGTAAAGTATCAAGGCCATTTCGTAATTTCAACACATCATAAACTCCCGCTTTAATAGATAAATCTTGCCATACTAAAGATGAATCGCCTAAAGCAAACCTTCTTTCTCTTTCGTCGCCAATTCGCTCCCAGTTACAACTGTCTTTTTTCCGAGTATCTTTACTAGTATCAACTAATATTTTTACCGATTTGATATCTATTAAAACTTTATCATAAATAGCTGGAGCATCGGTTAAATACAATGAAACATTTTGATCTCCAATAGTAGATTCAATTGAACTGTTTTTTGAACAAGAGCTAACAATTACTACTATAATAACTAAAATAGCGGCAACATAATAAAGGGTGTTTCTTTTTTTCATGGTTTGAGGTTTTAGCGTAGATATCACATCAATATTATTTCATTTAATTACAGCATAAGTATACACGTACCCAATTGGTGAGGTATCACTAACACTATAGATTTGGAATAAATACTGCTTAAATCGACAGTATATATAAAAGATGCGGCTACATTAAAATCTGTTGCCTGTTATGAAATTTTTAACAAAATAAAATTAATTTTCTTCATTCCTAAATACAACAACTCCATCAAAAACATCAGCTAAAACTGATTTGGTTTTATCTATTTCACCAGCCAGAATTTTTTTACTTAAATCATTCACTAATTGCTTTTGAATTAATCTTTTTAATGGCCTTGCTCCAAATTGTGGATCATAACCTTGATCAATTAAAAAATCAATTAAATAGTCGCTGAAATTTAATGTAATACCGTTTTGCATTAATAATTTTTTAAGGTCGTTCAATTGAATTTTAACAATGCCCCTTAATTGTGTTTTTGCAAGTGGACTAAACATAATGATTTCATCTACTCTATTTAAAAATTCTGGTCGAATAGTTTGTCGTAATAAATTCATCACATCCAGCTTTGCCTTTTCTCCTGCAGCCTCAATGCCAGATTCTGCTACTCCATCATAAGCGTCTTGAATTAAATGGCTACCTAAATTACTGGTCATAATAATAATAGTATTCTTAAAATTTACTACTCTTCCTTTATTGTCGGTAAGCCTCCCATCATCTAAAACCTGCAATAGAATATTCCACACATCGGGGTGTGCTTTTTCTATTTCATCTAGTAATACAACACTATATGGTTTTCTACGAACAGCTTCGGTTAATTGTCCGCCTTCATCGTAGCCAACATATCCTGGAGGCGCACCTACTAATCGAGATACAGCATGTTTTTCTTGATACTCACTCATATCAATTCTTGTCATCATCGATTCATTATCAAATAAATATTCAGCTAATGCCTTTGCCAATTCGGTTTTACCAACTCCAGTAGTACCTAAGAAAATAAAAGACCCGATTGGTTTTTTAGGGTCATGTAGGCCCGCCCTGCTCCTTCGTATTGCATCAGAAACAGCAGTAATTGCTTCTTCTTGACCAATAACTCTTTCATGCAACTCATCTTCTAAATGCAATAGTTTCTCTCTTTCACTTTGCAACATTTTAGCAACAGGAATACCAGTTGCTTTTGCAACACTTGCAGCTATATCTTCTGCATCAACTTCTTCTTTCAACAACCGTTTGTCGCCACTAGTAAGTAACTGATGAGTAATAGAATCAATTAAAGTTTCTTGTTCTTTAATTTTTCCGTACCTAATTTCTGCAACTTTGCCATATTCGCCATTTCTTTCGGCTTGTTCTGCCTGTTGTTTAAATTGTTCAATATTAGCCTTTGCTGTTTGTACTTTTTCAACTAAATCTTTTTCCTGCTTCCATTTAGCTTTTAATGTATCTCTTTCAACAACAATATTGCTGATTTCAATATTTAATTCTTTTAGTTTAGTAACATCATCTTCTCGTTTGATTGCTTCACGCTCAATTTCTAATTGACGAATTTGACGTTCTAATCGATCAAGTTCTTCGGGCATAGAATTCATTTCTAAGCGAAGCTTTGCCGCACTCTCATCAATTAAGTCGATGGCTTTGTCGGGCAAAAAACGATCTGTTACATATCTATTAGAAAGTTCAACGGCCGCAATAATTGCTTCATCTTTTATTCTTACATGATGATGAGTTTCATATCTATCTTTTAATCCACGTAATATGGAGATAGCATCTTCAACATTGGGCTCATCTATTATTACTTTCTGAAATCTTCTTTCAAGCGCCTTATCTTTTTCAAAATACTTTTGATATTCGTTTAATGTTGTTGCACCAATAGCCCTCAATTCCCCTCTTGCTAATGCAGGTTTAAGTATGTTAGCAGCATCCATTGCACCTTCGCCTCCGCCAGCGCCAATTAGTGTATGTATTTCATCTATAAAAAGCAATATTTCTCCATCACTTTCAGCAACTTCTTTTACCACTCCTTTTAACCTTTCTTCAAATTCTCCTTTGTATTTTGCTCCAGCAATCAACTGACCCATATCTAGTGCAAAAATAATTTTAGATTTTAGATTTTCTGGAACATCGCCATTTACTATTCGCATAGCTAAACCTTCAACAATTGCAGTTTTGCCAACACCAGGCTCTCCTACTAAAATTGGGTTATTTTTTGACCTTCTTGTAAGAATATGTAATGTTCTTCTAATTTCTTCATCTCTACCTATAACAGGATCTAACTTGCCATCACGAGCCATTTGATTCAAATTCTTGGCATACTTTGTTAACATATTTAACTGTGTTTCCTGAGATTGAGATTGAATGGTATCTCCTTTACGCAACTCTTTAATCGCAGCAATTAATCCCTTCTCAGTTAAACCTTGCGACTTCAATAATTTAGAAGTAGAATCGTTTAATTGTATTAAACCAATAAGCAGATGTTCAGCAGTAATAAATTCATCTTTAAATATGTTTAAAGCTGTATTTGCTTTTAGTAATGCATTGTTAAATTCTCTTCCAGCAGACTGTGCTGGTTCACCAGTTTGTACTTTAGGTAACAAGTTGAGAGCCTCATCTAATTTTTTTTCTAAGAATGTTGGATTTACATTATTCTTTTTTAATAAAAAAGAAGTAGAAGAGTCTTTATCACTTAATAATGCTTTTAACAAATGCTCAGTTTCTATAGAAGGGTTATTGTTACTAAATGAAGCCTGCTGAGCAGATTGTATCAGTTCCTGCGCTTTGATGGTGTAATTATTTATATTCATTGAGATGTTGATTGATTTTAATTAGTAAATAAATTAACTAACTTTATTATATCGAACAAATCCTACTCCAACCTAGAATATCGGAAATTATGTCGTCAAAATCTATTTATTACTGCGTTATAGTCAGTACAATTACAGTTTCCCTGTTATTATTTCAGAAAACCAATGCCCAATATAATTTTACAAGTGTTGATCAAAAACTGGAATCAGCCAAAAAAGAGTTGGGAAATAATTTTTCCATGTTGATATTTAAGGATGGAAAAAATATTTATGAAAAATCAGTGGGTTCATTTAATGCTAAAACACAGGCCCCAATTGCTAGTTGCAGCAAATGGCTAACTGCTGCTTTAGTTATGACTTTAGTAGACGAAGGGAAAATACATTTAGATGACAAGGTAAGTAAATACCTGCCAATATTTAATAAATTTAGCAAAGGATATATTACAATAAAGCAATGCCTTTCTCATTTAACTGGTATAGAATCTGAGCCAATACGATTAATTGATTTATTAAAAGTAAATAAATTTAAAAGCCTCGAAGAAGAGGTAGAAAGTTTTGCTACTAAAAAAGAAATAATGGCGAATCCTGGTATCGAGTTCAGGTATAGTAATATCGGATTAAATATAGCTGGTAGAATAGTTGAGCTAGTAACTAAAAGAGGCTTTGAACAAGCTATGCAAGAAAGAATTCTTCGCCCTCTACAAATGAGAAGTACTAGTTTCTCGAGTTTCAATGCTATTAATCCTTCTGGAGGAGCAGTTTCTTCCGCTAATGATTACATGAATTTTTTAAGTATGATATTAAATAAAGGAATGTATAATGAGAAAAGAATTTTAAGTGAACAATCAATTGCTTTAATGCAAACTTCACAAACAACTATACCAATGATTAAATATGCTCCAAAAGTAGCAGAAGGATTTAATTATGGTTTGGGAGAGTGGATACTTGAAACCGATGAGAATGGCGTTTCTACTGTGGTATCGAGCCCAGGTTTATTTGGCACTTGGCCTTTAATAGATAAATGCAGAGGTTATGCAGTTATTATTTTTTCTAAGGGAATTTTAACTGAAGGCAAAAAAGATGCATATTTAGATATTAAAAAAATAATTGATCAACAAATAATTGCAAATTGTAAATAAATTAAATTTTACAATGAAAAATATTTATGCTTCACTAAGATTAATTTTACTTGAATTCAAGCATAAGACAACGCCGTTTGCTAGTAAAAAAAAATACAAAAATTTATTTAAATTCATTAATTGCTATACTAGTGCATCGTTTTTTTCCTATTCCATATACAGCATAATTTTATATAGTGTAAAGATATTTTAATCGCCATGTTGTCGTCTGAAAAAAAATCAAATATCATAAAAAAAATTGCTACTCAACTTGGCTTTGAATTTTGTGGTATTGCAAAAGCAGTAAAGCTTGATGACGATGCAAGGCGTTTAGAAAAATGGTTATCGAAAGGGATGCATGGAGAAATGCATTTCATGGAAAATAATTTTGATTTAAGAATTGATCCCCAAAAATTATTCCACGGCGCTAAATCAGTTATAACATTATTAAAAAATTATTACCCTTCACATCAACAAAATATTGCAGCTCCATTAATTACAAAATATGCTTGGGGTAAAGACTATCACTTAGTAATTAGAAATCAGTTAAATGAGTTTTTAGAAGAAATTAGAGCAATTATTGGTGATGTAAACGGCAGAGGTTTTGTAGATTCTGCTCCTGTTTTAGAAAGAAGCTGGGCATTGAAAAGTGGCCTAGGTTGGATTGGAAAAAATGGAAATATTATTAATAAAACGAATGGTTCATTTTTTTTTATTGCAACATTAGTCATTGATCTTGAATTGCAATATGATGATCCTTTTGCAAAAGATTATTGTGGAAGTTGTTCTAAATGTATTGATCATTGCCCTACCGATGCTATTTTAGAAAACAAAATAGTAGATGGCAGTAAATGCATTAGTTATTTTACAATTGAATTAAAAGATGCCTTAATTCCTGATGCGATGAAAAACAAGTTCAATAATTGGATGTTTGGTTGTGATATATGTCAAGACGTTTGCCCATGGAACCGTTTTAGCAAACCACATATTGAGAAAGACTTCACTCCCATTCCTGAAATTTTATCGATGTCAAAAAATGAATGGTTCGACCTTAGCGAAGAAACATTTAATAATTTATTCAAAAACAGTCCATTAAAAAGATCCAAATTTGAAGGGATAAGGCGAAACCTTCATTTTATTAGTAGGTCAGAATAAATAATTAATACCCATTACATTTGTATCATGAGCTTATTAGAGAGAGATGAAAAAGTAATTTGGCACCCATTTACTACTCAAAAAAATAGGACTCCGGTAATTCCGATTGTAAAAGGAAAAGGCAGTCTATTATTTGACGAATCGGGGAATGAATACATTGATGCAATTAGTAGTTGGTGGGTTACCTTGCATGGGCACGCACACCCATATATTGCAGAAAAAATATACCAACAAGCATTAACATTAGAGCAAGTAATTTTTGCAGGCTTTACACATGAACCTGCTGTTGCATTAGCAGAAAGATTATTGAAAATATTGCCTGGTAATTTTACTAAAATATTTTATAGTGATAATGGCTCAACCTCCACAGAAGTTGCATTAAAAATGGCTGTTCAATATTGGTGGAATAAAGGTAATAAGCAACGACGAAAAATACTTGCTTTTAATAATAGTTATCATGGAGATACATTTGGAGCAATGAGTGTAAGTGATAGAAGTGTTTTTACATTAGCATTTCATACTATGTTATTTGAAGTAATTTTTATTGATACCCCTACTAAAGAAAATATTGGAGATATAAAATCTATTATTCATAGAGAAGGAAAAAATTTAGCTGCATTTATTTATGAACCATTGGTTCAAGGAGCAGGAGGTATGAAAATGACTGATCCATATTTATTGAACGAGCTTTTAAATACAATAAAAGGAGAAGAAATTATTTGTATTGCAGATGAAGTTATGACTGGTTTTGGAAGAACTGGAAAGTTTTTCGCTAGTGATTATATGAATAAAAAACCAGACATTATTTGTTTAAGCAAAGGCTTAACAGGTGGTACAATTGCATTGGGAGCAACAGCATGTACTAATGAAATATATTCTGCCTATGTAGAAGAAGATGCTATGAAAACTTTTTTCCATGGGCATTCATTTACTGCTAATCCAATTGCATGTACAGCAGCATTAGCAAGTTTAGATTTATTGGAGCAATCTAATTGTATTGACCAAATTGAATGGATTTCGACACAAATGAAACAGTTTACCTATCAACTTAAATCATTTAAAAATATCAAGCATATTCGTTGTTTTGGAACCATACTTGCTTTTGAATTAAATATTGGAAAAGACGAGTATTTAAATAGTATTTCAAAAGAAATCACTAAACAGAGTTTAGATAAAGGTGTATACCTAAGACCTTTGGGAAATACAATCTATTTAATGCCACCATACTGCATAAATAATGCGGATTTATGCAGGATTTTTGAAGTTGTTAGCAGTTTATTAACAGTTTTACTATAAATTCTCAACAAAAACTGATATTTCCTGCAATACTCTTATATTGTATTAATTTTCAGAACAACCCAAAAACTAAATGCATATGAATCTTAAAAATGTTCGATTATGGGTATTCCCAAAAGCAGTATTTCTGCTACTTGGCATACTTTTTACAATTAGCATAAGTGCCCAAACAGTTATCAAAGGAAAAGTAACAGACAACAAAGGGTTTCCTTTACCTGGAGCATCTATACAAATTAAAAACACGGGATCAGGAACTTCATCCAACACAGACGGTGTTTATCAATTAATGGTGAATTTAAAAAATGGAAAATATGAAGTGATGATCTCTTCAATTGGATTCACTTCTACAGAAAAAAGCATCACAGTTAATTCTACTAATGGTAGTTTTTCATTTGATGCAATATTAAAAGAAGATGCTACTGGTTTAGACGAAGTAGTTGTAACTGGTACTTCTCAGGGATCAACAAAAAAACAATTAGGAAATTTTATAGGAACAATTAAGGGAAGTCAACTTACCAATTCAGCGAGCTCAAATGCAATTGCTTCATTACAAGGTAAAGTTGCAGGTGCACAAATAACACAAAATTCAGGTGACCCTGCGGGTGGTATGACTATAAAGCTTAGAGGCGTAAGTTCAATTTCTGGTTCTTCAGATCCATTGTATATTGTTGATGGAGTAATAATCAATAATTCAAGTGCAAGAGTAACCAATGCTTCAGCAGATTATGATGCATCTGGAAGTGTAGGACAAAATAGAATGGTAGATATTAACCCAAATGATATTGATCGAATTGAAGTATTGAATGGAGCTGCTGCTGCAGCTATTTATGGTAGCCGCGCAAATGCGGGTGTAGTTCAAATATTTACAAAACGAGGAAGTACAGGAGCACCAAAAGTAACTTTCAGTTCAAGAGTAAATTCTAACACATTAAGAAAGCGTTTAACTTTCAGTACTGCGCCTACAAAATTTGGTGGACCAACAGATGGTGCTGGAGCTTTAACACAAGATATTATTACTGGTCCGCCATTTGCTACAAATACAACACCAGTTCAGCGTTATGATTATCAAGACGACATTTTTAGAACAGGATATGGAACAGATAATAATGTTTCTATAACAGGTGGACAAGATAAATTAAAGTATTTCGCCTCTTTAAACTATAATTTTAATGAAGGAATTATTAGAGGTACTGATAATAGAAGATTTGGTTTTAGATTGAATTTAGATAATCAAGTAAACAGATGGTTATCATGGAATGCTGGTATTAATTTTATTAATAACACAACTAATGAGAAGCCTGATGGCAACTCCTTTTTTTCTCCAATTAACTCAATGACCATACTTGGTAATTTTCATAATATTTATGCAAGAGATATCAATGGAAATTTACAAGCAGTTGGGGAGAGAGGTCGTATAAATCCCTTAACAGTTATTAACGATATCAAACAAAAAAATACTACTAATAGAACAATTTCTAATGTAGGTTTTAAATTGTTTCCGCTAAAAGGTTTGGTTATTGATTACTCAGCTGGATTAGATATCATTTCTCAAAATGGTACTACTTATATGCCTCCTGTAACTTATAATTTGAGTCCGGGTTTTTATGGCGGTGGTATTACTTTAGACCCTACTCAAAACGGTTATGCAAGTGCAGCAAGCTTTAACTCAACTTTTTTTAATCATGATTTGAACATTACTTATTCAACCAAGATTACTGATAAATTATCGTCTGTAACTCAATTAGGTTATTCAGAACAATATGAAAAAGGGCAGTATATTTTAGCTCAGAGCAGGGGACTATTACCAGGCATATCAACTGCTACTGGTGGTAGCACTTTATTACCAAATTCAGATGGAAGAAGTGAGCGTTCAGTTAGGGGTTATTTTTTACAGCAAAATTTTAAATTCGATAATAAATTCTTTGTAACAGTTGCTGGAAGAATTGATGGATCGAGTGTATTCGACAAAAATAATAGAAATTTTTTCTATCCCAAAGTAAGTGCTAACTATATCATTTCTGAAACTGACTATTTTAAAAAATCTTCACTTTCTAAATATGTAAACTCCTTTAAAATTCGTGCTGCATATGGTGAGAGTGGAAACCTAACGGGAATTGGTGCTTATGATAGATTCAATACTTATGGTGTATCTCCATTCTTAGGAAGAACAAGCTTAACCTCTTCATCAACAACAATTAGTTCAGATTTAAAACCAGAGCGCCAAAAAGAATTGGAAGTGGGTACAGACATTGTGATGTTAGATAACCGTTTAACTTTTACGTTTAACTATTACAATAAACAAGTAACAGATTTATTGGTTCCTAATATTACCAATGCACCAAGTTCTGGTTTCCCTTCTGCAAGTAAAAATGTAGGAACATTAAGAAATAAAGGTTTTGAAATATTAGTTACTGCAGTTCCAATAAAAACCAAAGATTTCAGATGGGATATTACTGCTAACTATAACAGAAATCAAAACAGGGTTGAAGACTTAGGCGTTCCTTTTATTTCATTCTCAACAGGAACTGGTGCTGTTTTTGCTTTAATTCCTGGCTATGATGCTCCTGTTTTTTATTCAACTTTTTTTGCAAGAGATGCTAGTGGAAATGAAATAAAAAATCCAAGCGGAATACCTGTTACATCGAGAGGCCCAATTTTAAATGGTCAACCTTTTGGAACACCAACAATTGATCCAGCTACAGGCTTACCATTTACATCAGGAGCAAACTCTACAATTTTAAGAAATAATTTAGGTTCTCCAAATCCTACTTACACTACAACATTAATTAATAGTTTTACTTATAAAAAGTGGACTTTAGGATTTCAATTAGATCGAGTTGCTGGCAACTCTGTATTTAATGCAGATTTTAGAACAAGACAAGGCGTTGGTAATGGAAGTGAATTTGCACAATTAGAACACAATGGTCAATTACCAAGAGGATATATCAATGGAGTTACTGGAGTATACAACATAGAAGAATGGAGAGTTGAATCTGGCACATTTACTAAACTTCGCGAATTAGCAATTACTTATGCATTCGGAAAAATTAATAAAACTTTTAGTAACCTAACAGTAAGTTTTGCGGGAAGAAACCTTGTTTCTTGGGATACATATAGAGGATATGATCCTGAAACCAATGCAACAGGGCAAAGTAGCTTGTTAAGAGGTGTTGATTTTGGAAACGTTCCTATTCCAAGAACTTTTCAATTAGGTGTTGTTGCTAATTTCTAAACTTTTCAAACATTATTATATGAAAAAAATATTTTTAATTTTTTTAACTGGTATAAGTTTCACTTCGTGTAAACAAGACTTTACCAATCCCGGCGCTATCAATAGTACCGATGCCTTTTCAACGCCTAGAACACTTGCTGGTGTTGCAGTTGGATTGCAAAATACCTATTCAAATGGTAGATTAAGTCCAATTTATAATGGAATTACTGCAGCGGGCGCACTTACCAATGAATTCAGGTTAATGAATGCAGGAAATACAGATGAAGCCAACTTGTTTATTGGTGGAGCTGCTGTAGATAATCTGAACGGAATTGCTGGAAATATGTGGACATGGAACAACAAAGTAATTTTTGATGCTGATAATGTAATTAATGGAGCAAATGGCTTAGGTGATAAAAATTATGCAGCTGGATTAATTGCTTATGCAAGTATTTATAAAGCGTTGGCAATTGGTAATTTATGTATGTTCTTTGAACAAATTCCATCGGCTCCAGGAACAGTAAGTACTCCAGCAAAATTTCAAACAAGAATTGATGGACTAAAAAGAGCAGTTGTTACTTTACAAACTGCTCAAGCTGCATTGACATCAAATAATCCAGGTTCAGATTTTTATGCTAATGTTCCTTCAAGTGTAAACATTAATTTTTTCACCAATACTATTAATGCATTAATTGCTAGATTCAGTTTATTTTCAGGTGATTTTGCAACTGCTATAAATGCTTCTAATGCTGTAAATGCATCTTATGGAAGTTCAATACATGCATTTGATGCTATAATTACAAATCCGATTTTTACAACTGTAACTGCAAGTAATAACGTTTATCAGATACTTGATTCAACGCTAGGATTACCAACAGCATTGGCACCAGACTTAACAGATCAAAGAATACCATTTTATACAAGTATTAATGCAACTGTTGCTCCAAGATATAGAATCAAAGGATTTTTTGATGGCACTACTAGGTCAATTCAAATTTATCTTCCAGATGAAATGAAGTTAATTAGAGCTGAATGTTTGGTTCGCCAATCATCTCCTAATTTACCAGGTGCCATTTTAGAAATAAACGCAGTTCGTCAGCAAGCACCAGCAAGTGATCCTGTAGGAGTTGGTGGTGGTACAAACCCATATATTGGCACTGTAGATGCACCATCTCTATTAGCAGAAATATATCGTCAGCGTTGTATTGAATTGTGCATGAGTGGCATGCGTTTAGAAGATAATAGAAGATTAGGCAGACCAGCATCAGAAAGAAAAAGAACATTTCTTCCTTATCCTTCGCGTGAACGAGATAATAACCCTAATACGCCTCCAGATCCTGCAAATTAATCTTAAAATAATTCCTTAATAATTTTTAGCGCCTCAATATTTGAGGCGTTTTTTTATGCTCTTTATCATAAATGAAATTTAAATTATACATTACAAAATATTATATGTATTATTTTAATCGAAATATTTACCAAAAAATCATTTTTTGCACTTGATTAATTGATTGTTTAAGATAAATAGCTTTATTTTGACAAAGAAAAAACAAAATAATCATGTCTTTACGATTTAATGCAATTACCAACATTTCTAAAGAAAATGGTGGCCTACTATCTAAACCTAGTCAAAAAATTACAGGAATTTTTGGAGAAAGTGTATTTACTCTTAAAACAGCTCGTGAGTTTTTAAGTGATGAAGCTTTCAAAAGTTTAACTATAAGTATTCGTGGTGGTAAAAAAATTGATCGTATTGTAGCTAGTCAAATTGCTAATGGAATTAGAGCCTGGGCAGAAAGCAAAGGTGTTACTCATTATACCCATTGGTTTCAACCACTAACAGGTACAACTGCAGAAAAACATGATTCTTTTTTCACTTTAAAAAGTGATGGTACAGCAATTGAAGAGTTTGATGGTGCAGCATTAATTCAACAAGAACCTGATGCTTCTTCTTTTCCAAGTGGAGGTTTAAGAGCAACTTTTGAAGCACGTGGTTACACTGCATGGGATCCTTCTTCTCCAGCTTTTATTATTGAAACTGGTGATGGCAGAACTTTATGTATTCCTACCATTTTTGTATCATATACCGGAGAATCTCTAGATTATAAAGCACCATTATTAAAGGCATTAGAATCGTTAAATAAATCTGCAGTAGAAGTTTGTAATTATTTTGATAAGAATGTAACAAAAGTTACTGCAACTTTAGGCTGGGAGCAAGAATATTTTGTAATTGATGAAGGCCTTGCAAATGCTCGTCCCGATTTGGTTCAAAGTGGAAGAACTGTTTATGGTGCATCACCAGCAAAAGGACAACAACTTGAAGATCATTATTTTGGATCAATCCCAGAAAGAGTTTATGCATTTATGCGCGACTATGAAGCTGAAGCATATAAATTAGGGATTCCATTACGTACCAGACATAACGAAGTAGCTCCTGCACAATTTGAGTGTGCACCAATTTTTGAAGAAGTAAATATTGCTGTTGATCATAATACCTTATTAATGGATGTGATGAGCAGGGTTGCCAAAAGACATAAGTTGGTAGTGTTATTACACGAAAAACCCTTTGCTGGTATTAACGGTAGTGGTAAACACAATAACTGGAGTATGGCTACAGATACAGGTGTGAATCTTTTAGCACCAGGTAAAACGCCAAAGACCAACTTAATGTTCCTCACTTTCTTTGTTAATACAATTAAAGCAGTACATGATTATGCTGATATTCTTAGAGCAGCAATTGCATCTGCTCCCAACGATCATAGATTAGGTGCAAATGAAGCCCCTCCTGCTATTATATCTGTATTTGTTGGACAATATTTAGCAAAGGTTTTAGCTGATGTTGAAACTAGAGTAGGACATAAATTCGACGAACAAGATGAAGCAATCTTGAAATTAGATTTACATCGCAGTATTCCAGAATTAATGTTGGACAATACAGATCGCAATAGAACATCTCCTTTTGCATTTACTGGTAATAAGTTCGAATTCCGAGCTGTTGGTTCATCAGCAAACTGTGCAATATCAATGACAGTATTAAATACCATTGTAGCAGATACTTTAAAGAATTTTAAAATTGATGTAGATGCATTAATAGAGAAAGGAGATAAAAAAGAAATTGCAATTATGCATGTAATTCAAAAATACATTGTTGAAAGTAAAAAAGTATTATTTGAAGGAGATGGATATAGCGATGAATGGCATCATGAAGCTGAACGTAGAGGTTTGCCAAATCTTAAAACTACACCAGTGGCTTTAGATGCAATGGTTACAGATAAAGCAAAAAAATTATTTGAAACCAACAATGTATATACTCATTCAGAGTTAGAAGCTCGTCATGAAATTGAACTAGAGAAATACATTAAAAAGGTACAAATAGAAGCAAGAATTATGGGTGACTTAGCCATCAATCATATTCTACCAGCTGCTATCAAATACCAAAACACATTGCTAGAAAATATCAATGGATTAAAAGCTGCAGGAATGCCTGAATCTGCTTATCATAGTCAATTAACAATAGTAAAAGAAGTAAGTGAGCATATTCAAATAATTCATAGCAAAGTGCATGATATGGTTGAAGCAAGAAAAATTGTAAATAATATTGAGAATACAAGAACCAAAGCCATTGCCTATGAAAGTCAGGTTAAATCTACTTTCTTCGACGAAATACGATATCATGTTGATAAATTGGAGCATTTAGTTGATGATGAGTATTGGACTTTACCTAAATACAGAGAAATGTTGTTTTTGAGATAGGAATTTGTGCCGACTTTAACTGAATCTTTACCGATAACTGAATAGTGGATCCAAAAAAATCCACTATTTTGTTGTTCCTAAATCAATATAAATGAAAAAAATAATTCTAATTGCAGCTGTGATATTCAGTTTCGCAATTACAACAGTAAATGCTCAAGGTGGACAGCAAATGACGCCTGAGGAAAGAAATGCAATGATGAAAGAAAGAATGAAACCACTGGGTTTAACAGATGTTCAAGCTGATTCTGTAATTGCTGTTTATACCGACCGTTCTTATATGGCTGGTATGACTAGAGAAACACCAATGGAAGAAAGACAAGAAAAAATGAAAGCTGCAAATGAAGCAAGAGAAAAAAGACTAACAAAGTCAATCGGTGTTGATCTTACCAAAAAAGTAATGGAGATGATGTCTCAACGTCCAGGCGGGGGCCGAGGAGGCGGTGGTGGAAAATAATTAAGTATTTCATCCCAATAAAAAATCCTCTTGCTGATGCGAGAGGATTTTTTTTGCTTAGTAATCTTAAAAAGTATTATTTCATTTGGAAAGTTTCTAAAAATTTAGTGGTAAAATTTCCTTTTCTAAAATCTTCATTCTGCATTAATTGCAAGTGAAAAGGTATGGTTGTTTTAATACCTTCAATTACATATTCACTTAATGCACGATACATCGTATTTATAGCTTCTTCTCTTGTTTGTGCAACAGTAATTAGTTTGCCAATCATAGAATCATAATATGGAGGGATAACATAACCAGCATAAACATGGCTATCTACACGAACTCCATGACCGCCAGGAGTAAATAATGTGGTAATTTTTCCGGGTGATGGCCTAAAATCATTGTATGGATCTTCCGCATTTATTCTACACTCAATGGCATGCATTAATGGTTCATAATTTCTACCCGATATTTTTTCGCCCATAGCAATTTTAATCTGTTCTTTAATCAAATCAAAACTTACTACTTCTTCTGTAACACAGTGTTCAACTTGAATACGCGTATTCATTTCCATGAAATAAAAATTACGATGCTTATCAACTAAAAACTCAATAGTACCAACACTTTCGTAGTTAATAGCTGATGCAGCTTTTATAGCAGCTTCCCCCATTGCTTTTCGTAATTCTGGAGTCATAAAAGGTGAAGGAGATTCCTCAACCAATTTTTGATGGCGTCTTTGAATTGAACAATCACGTTCACTCAAGTGACATACATTTCCATATTGATCTCCAGCAATTTGAATTTCTATATGGCGTGGTTCTTCTACAAATTTCTCCATGTAGATACCATCATTTTTAAAAGAAGCGCCAGCTTCCATTTTGGCACTAGTATATGCTTTCTCAATTTCACTTTCCTCCCAAACAACGCGCATTCCTTTTCCACCGCCACCTGCAGTTGCTTTGAGTATTACAGGATATCCAACTACTTTAGCTAATTCTTTTGTTTGCTCAATACTTTCTAATAAACCTTCTCCACCAGGAACAACCGGAACACCAGCTTTTATCATCGTTTCCTTAGCAGTAATTTTATCACCCATTTTATTGATCATTTCTGGAGTGGGCCCAATAAATTTTATATCATGATCAGCACATATCTGAGAGAACTTTGCATTCTCTGCTAAAAATCCATAACCCGGATGAATTGCATCTGCATTGGTAATTTCTGCAGCAGCCATTATGTGAGCAATATTCAAATAAGAATCTGCACTTTGAGGTTTACCAATACAAACTGCTTCATCAGCAAATTTCACATGTAAACTTTCTCTATCGGCAGTTGAATAAACCGCAACTGTTTTTATTCCCATTTCTCTACAAGTTCTAATTACTCGCAAAGCAATTTCGCCACGATTGGCAATTAATATTTTTTTAAACATTGATTTAGTTTAATATTAGTGAAATACACTTGTACCATTTAAGCTGGCTCAACCAAAAATAAAGGTTGATCGTATTCAACAGGACTAGCATCTTCAACTAAAACTTTTACGATAGTTCCTTTTATTTCACTTTCAATTTCATTGAATAGTTTCATTGCTTCAATAATACAAACTACTTTTCCTGGAGCAATTTCAGTTCCAATTTCTGCCATTATTGGTTTATCAGGAGATGATCTACGATAAAAAGTTCCTATCATCGGACTTTTAATTGTTATCAAATTATCATTCTTTGTAGGAGCTGGCGGAGTTTGAACTGATGGGGCTTGCATTGCAGGGGCGGCCATATTTTGAGGAGCAGATTGGTTTGAAAAAACCTGATGAACTGGAGCAGCAACAGTAACTGGAGCTTCTTCTTTTTGCTTGATGGTTACTTTACCATCTTTGTCCTCAATGCTTATTTCTCCAATATTACTTTTGTTCACTATTTTAATCAATTCGTGTATTTGCTTCAAGTCCATAATTGGCAATTTTAGGGGTAAAAGTGTATTTTTTAGTCAAATGGAAGGGCAAAATAGCCTTTTTTTGCCAAAAACGACTGATTTTCATATTTTAATAAAAATGACCTGAAGTTATTCACAACAGGCCATAAAATATATAAAAAGGGTTATATTAATCTTTTACTCTTTCAACATAGTCACCAGACTTTGTATTAATACGAATTTTTTCACCCTGGTCTACAAATAAAGGTACCATAACGGTTGCACCAGTTTCTACTGTAGCAGCTTTAAGTGCCCTTGTGGCGGTATCGCCTCTTAAACCAGGTTCACAATAAGTTATCAATACAACAATTTTTTCTGGAAGCTCTGCCCCTATAGGAAGTTCGGTTTCAGTATTTATAAATACAAAAACTTCTGATCCATCCATTAAAAATTGAGGTGCATCAATCATTTCTTCACCTAAAACAATTTGTTCAAAAGTTTCATTGTTCATTTAGTTATAGCCACTTTCGTCTTTATACAAATATTGAAATGCTTTCTTTTCCACTCGAATCGGATAGATATTTTCACCGCTATTCCATGTTTTTTCAATTGATCGTTTATTATCAACTCCTTTTAATTTAGCCCAAACTTTTGCAGCTGCTCTTGCAGTTTTGTTTTCTCCAAACTCAACAATTGAGTATAGGTTATTGTCTAATTTAATAATCATTCCACGGCTGATGTCGGATGTTGTTGCCATATGTACGTTTTAATTAATGTCCCATTTTAGAGATTTGGCAAAAGTAGGGATTGAGGGGCAAATAAAAAACCCTTTACTTATGTATCCATTAATTCCACCTATCTAATATTAAAAATGCTGCTACATTTGCGTCGATTATGAGAAAATGCAACATTTTTATATGTTTAATAGGTATTATAATAAGTACACATGCAACTAGCCAATTAGCTAACGATAGCCAATTTACTATAAATATTAAAAAATCAATCGGCAATATAAAGATTGATGGAAAACTAGATGAAGCAACTTGGCAAATTGCATCAGTTGCAAAAAATTTTCAACAAAATTTTCCTTATGATACATCTGCAGCACAAATGCAGAGTCAAATTAGGGTTTCCTATGATAATGACAATTTATACATCGGTGCAATATGTTTTCAACCGAAAAAATACGTAGTTCAGAGTTTACGAAGAGATTATCCAAATGGTAGTTCAGATATTTTTTTTATGACAATCGACCCTTTTAGAGATAAATTAAATGGGTTTTATTTTGCTGTTAGTCCTTATGGCGTTCAAAAAGAAGGGCTAATTTCGAATGGCACTGAACTTAATATCGATTGGGACAATAAATGGTATTGTGAAGCTACACAATTAGAAGATCGTTATATAGTTGAAATTGCCATTCCATTTAAAACATTAAGGTATAAAGCCGATATGAAAGAATGGAACATCAATTTTGCTAGAAATAATTTATTAGTTAACGAAAGAAGTACATGGGCACCTATTGGGAGAAATTTCAGGCCATTGGATCTGAATTTTTGCGGGAAATTAATATGGGATGAAGCGCCACCAGTTCCTACTGCAAATATTTCTATGATACCATATACTATTGCAAATAGTAGTAAAGATTTTATTGCAAATACTCCAACCATAAACGGTTTAGACGCAGGAATGGATGCAAAAATTGCTATTACTCCATCAATAAATTTGGACCTAACCTTAAATCCAGATTTTGCTCAGGTTGAAGTTGATAAACAAGTAACTAACCTAAGTAGATTCGAATTGTTTTTTCAGGAAAGACGACAATTTTTTTTAGAAAATAGCGACTTATTTAACAGTTTTGGAACTAACAATATAAATCCATTTTTTTCGCGCAGAATTGGATTGGGTAGAAATACAAATAATGGACAAAATGTAAGAGTCCCAATTATTGCTGGAGCAAGAATCAGTGGAAGATTAAATAAAGATTGGAGGATAGGTTTTTTAAATATGCAAACTGCAAAAAGTGATGAATTTGGATTACCAGCAACTAATTTTTCTGTTACTGCTATTCAAAGAAGAATCGGTAAAAGAAATAATTTAGGTTTGATTTTTGTTAACAAAGATGAATTAAACAATAAACAATCAGATTATAGATTTAATCGAATTGCAGGTCTTGATTACAACATTGCAAGTTCAACTGGAAAGTACCAAGGAAAAGCTTTTTTTCATCAGATGTTTCAACCCATTAGCAGCAAAGAACAGTATGCAATGGGGGCTTCAATTTTTATTACAAATCCTTTTTATTCATTTGATGGAGGATTTGAAAATGTTGGTATAAATTATAGAACAGAAGTTGGATTTACACCTAGAAATGGTTACATGAGAAACAAAGGTACTTTTAATCAAATTTTTTATCCTAAAGGTAGCTCAAGTAAAAAAATTAATAATTGGCGTATTGGTCCAGACTATGATTTGGTTTATGGAAAAACAAATAATCTTATTACCGATTTTGATGCTGGCTTGTTTTTTAAAGTAGCATTTCAAAACAGTGCTGAATTGTCAGGAGCATTAATAAGAATGGATTATACTTATTTGTTCAGTGATTTCGATCCAACAAATACAGGCGGACAAAAATTACCAGCAGGTAGTTCATACAGATATTTTAGCAATAAATTTGGATTCAAAAGCAATCAACGAAATAATTTTTACTTTAACATAAATACAAGAATTGGTAACTATTTTAATGGAAAAATTACTGAGCTTCAAACATCATGGAGTTATAGATGGCAACCCTGGGGAATTTTTAGTATAGATGCTAATTATACAAGTATTCGTTTGCCAAAACCATACAACACTGCAGATCTTTGGTTGATTGGACCAAGAGCAGAACTATCATTCAGCAAGAGTGTTTTCTTTAACCTATTTCTACAATACAATAATCAAGTAAATAATATCAATATCAACGGAAGGTTTCAATGGAGATTTAAACCAGCAAGTGATTTTTTTATAGTTTATACAGATAACTATTTTGCAACTGACGACATGAGTATTTTAGTAAATAATAGAGGAGTTAATGCATTCCAAGTAAAAAATAGGGCTATTGTTGCAAAGCTCACTTATTGGTTTAATTTATAAGTATATTAAACCTTTTTATATTGCTAAAGTCTATTAATGAAACAATATATTTTCATTTAAACTTTTAATTATGAAAAACTTAATCATTTGCTCTGCAACAGCCTTATTAATGAGCTTTGGAGCTGCGGCTCAAACTACCAATCCAGTTAATCCTGAAGTGAAAGAAGGCATGAAAGATCTTAGAAAGGATAAAATTGACTTAGCGAAAGATCATCGAACTCTGAGAAAAGAAATAAAAGAAGGGGATAAAGCATCAGCTAAAGAAATTGGTAAAGAAATTCGTAGCGACAAAAGAGAAATTCATCAGGATGTAAGAGATTTAAAAGGCGAAGGTATTAAGCATCCAAATCGTCGCGCCAATAGTCAACTTGCTGCAGGACATAAAAAAAGAAATAGATAAGGGTAAAAACTCTTTATAAAAAAGCCAGATATATTCTGGCTTTTTTATTCAATTTAAGTGATACTTTCGATTAATGAAAAAACGAATTGCAGGATTGATTATAATAGTAATAGCTGCGCCATTATTTGCACATGAATTTTGGCTATCAACTAATCAATTTTTCTTTCATCAATACGAAAATGTCATTATCTCATTTAATGTAGGAGAAGGTTTTGAAGGAAGTAATTGGAAAGGGAATAAAAATAAAGTCAAGAAGCTTTATCAAATTACGCCATCTGGCGAAAAGATAGATCTAAAAGATAGTTTAGGCTTAATTGAAGGCGATTCTCTTCGTATAAAATTAAAAGAAGAGGGCACAAACATGATAGCATTTAATAGCACCAATTCCTTTATCACATTAGCTTCCAATAAATTTTTAGAATACGCATATGAGGATGGACTAGATTACATTATAAAAGAAAGAGCATCAAAAAACGAATCTAACAAACCAAGTAATGAATATTATCAAAGAAATGTAAAAACATTGATCCAAGTAGGCAATTTAATTTCTAACAGTTGCATAAAGCAAACTGATTTACCGTTAGATATTGTTCCTTTAAGAAACCCATACTTTACAGCTAAAAAATATGAAACAATTCCATTTAAAGTATTTTTTAAAAATAAAGTATTAAAAAATTATAAAATCAAAGTTTGGTTAAAACGTAATAATAAATTAATTAGCAATACAGATATCTATACTGATCAGAATGGAATTATTAATGTTAATTGGAAGGAGGGCATACACATGATCAGTTGTGTTTACATGGAAAGAAATAATACTGACAAAAAAGCTGATTGGCAAAGCTATTGGGGAAGTATAACCTACGAAACAAAATAATTAGGATTGATGAAACAAATAATCATATCGCTTCAATAACTTGAATTGAATGAGAATATGCGCAATAGTAATTGCACTTATAAAAAACATAATAGTCGAAACTACTCGAAACATTTTTATAAAAACATCTAAGGATATTTTTCCCGAAATTTCAGGTTGTTGTTCCATCATTTCGCTAATAATCTGACGCAGATTAATTTCATTAATAAAGAATGCTGCGGATGAATTCATTAAAAAAAGTACAGCAATAAACAAAGATGCATATGCATTTACTTTGATCCAATCTTTTAAGGAAGAACTACTCGTTTTTTGTTGATCAATATTACCCATTAAAAACTTTAATGATGCAAATACGTAAATTACAAAACAAGCCATAACAAATGCAAAGAATAATAATGCCGGATTAGTAGAAATAGCCATTACAAAAAGGAAAATATCCATTATTGCAAATAAGATTGCAATTGGCACTAATAAAAAACTTAAAATTCGAAAAATAGTGAGTTGTTTCATAATAATGTTTGTTATTTCAAATTCAATTTGATCTGTAGTTCATCAAATTGATTGTCAT
>JBKJQV010000045.1:0-3772 GCA_046593815.1 Sediminibacterium sp.
TTAAAATTAATTAGTCGCCCAGGTTGCGAAAAAATTGTTCGTTATGCATTTGAATATGCAAAACAACAAAATAGAAAAAAGGTAACCTGTTTTACCAAAGACAATATCATGAAACAAACAGACGGTTTGTTTCATCAGGTGTTTGATGAAATAGCAAAAGAATATCCCGAAATTGAAAATGAACATTGGATAATAGATATTGGAGCAGCTAAAATGGCTGATACACCTGAAGCATTTGATGTAATAGTAATGCCTAATTTATATGGAGATGTACTTTCTGATGTTGCAGCACAAATTACTGGTTCTGTTGGATTAGCTGGATCTGCAAATATTGGGGAAGAGTGTGCAATGTTTGAAGCAATTCATGGTTCGGCTCCACGTAGAGCAGGTCAAAATGTAGCCAATCCTTCGGGTTTATTGCAAGGAGCCATCATGATGTTGAATCATATTGGGCAAACTGAAGTAGCCGAAAAAGTGCAAAATGCATGGTTAAAAACCATTGAAGAAGGAACTCATACATATGATATTTACAAAGAAGGAATAAGTAAACAAAAACTTGGCACAAAAGAATTTGCCAATGCAGTAATAGCCAATTTAGGAAATAAACCTTCTATTTTAAAGCCTGTGCTTTATTTAAATAACGCCGCTTTAAACTTGCCAAAATATAAACGTAAACCAGCTGCCAATAAGCAACTCGTTGGAGTAGATGTGTTTATTCATTGGGCTGGAACAAACCCTAGTGAATTAGCAGATAAAGTAAAAAAGATTGAAAACAAAGGGATAGCTCTTACAATGATAACTAACAGAGGTATAAAAGTATGGCCCGATGGGTTTAGTGAAACTTTTTGTACGGATCATTGGAGATGTAGATTTAAACCTATTGAAGGTTCATCAATTAACAAATCTTCTATTATAGATCTTTTGAAGAATGCTTTAAATGAAAACATTGATACTATTAAAACCGAAAACCTTTATGAGTTTGATGGTAAAGCAGGTTACTCTTTAGGACAAGGTCAATAACTTAAAATATACAATTATGAATATCCAACTATTAGAAGGTGAATTTATGAGTAACGACGCAATTGATTTAATCACTCAAATGATTCAAGTGAAAATAAAATTTCACGAAAACAAAATTAATAAGAGCGAATTAGAAGAAGATATGAAAGCGAGAGAAACGAAAATTAAAAGGCTTCAGAATAATTTGCTTGAACTAAGAAACAGTATGAGCAAATTATCTAACGGAGTCAGACTAAGCTCTATCATACAAATTAATTAAGCTTTGCCTTTTATTTAATTGTAGAATTACTAATTTTATTTAGATATAATTGGTCGCCATTTTAAAACCAAGTTTTTAAGTGTAGCATAATGAAAACAATTGGGAATGGTTTAAAAGTTTATGGCATTTGTAAAATTAATGAAAGAAAGAAAAGAATACAGTTATAATTTTTAAAAATAAGATAGTATGGTTTAAGCTAATTCTATTAATATACAACAAGCAAAATAGCTTCCTTTAACTTATATTTGAAGTAATCAATCAGGTTTGCAACAATGATTACAACAATTATAATTTTCGTTTTTATTGTAGGATATATTGCCATTGCATTTGAGCATTCACTTCAATTGAATAAAGCTGCTTCTGCATTAATAACTGGAGTACTATGTTGGACTTTGTATATTCTTCAAAGCAATTTAACTGATAAAGTAAATGAAGAATTATTATATCATTTAGGCGAAATAGCTTCAATTCTTTTCTTTTTATTAGGTGCAATGACCATAGTTGAACTTATTGACTCTCACAATGGATTTGATTTAATTACCCAAAAAATAAAAACTAGTAGTAAATCAATGTTATTGATAATGGTTATTACAATAACTTTTTTTCTATCATCCCTACTCGATAATTTAACTACGGCGATAGTTATGACTTCATTATGTGCTAAAATTCTAACGGAAAAAGAAGATCGTCTTTGGTTTGCAGGTTTGATTGTAATTGCCGCAAATTCAGGCGGCGCATGGTCACCATTAGGCGATGTAACTACAACCATGCTTTGGATTGGCGGTCAAATTACAGCCCTCAATATTATGAAACAGTTGTTTTTACCTAGCCTTTTTGCATGCATTATTCCAACCTTGGTTGTAGCATACCGAAATAGGGGAATAAAAATTGAATCTATTCCCGAATCTAGCTGTACCCCAAAAGAAAAAAAAGAAGGAAAAATTGTTTTTTTTGCAGGCATTGGATTATTACTATTTGTTCCAATTTTTAAAACCCAAACTCATTTGCCGCCTTTTATGGGAATGCTGTTGGCACTTGGATTTATGTGGATTATTACAACAGTTATTCACAAAAATAAAGAGCAAGAAATAGCAGAAAGATATACAGTAGCAAGGGCATTACAAAGAGTAGATACACCAAGTATTTTATTTTTTTTAGGAATATTACTAGCTGTATCAGCATTACAATCAATAGGATTACTTAAAGAACTTGCCACATTGCTTAGTAAAACATTTAAAAACGATTACAAAATTGGAGTTGCTTTGGGATTATTATCTGCAATAGTAGACAATGTACCATTAGTTGCTGCATCTCAGGGCATGTATGATTTAACTACTTATCAAACAGACCATCCTTTTTGGGAATTTCTTGCTTTAACAACAGGCACTGGAGGAAGTGCTATAATTATTGGAAGTTCAGCAGGAGTTGCAGTAATGGGCATTGAGCAAATTAATTTCATGTGGTACCTCAAAAAAATTAGTTTGTTGGCTTTATTAGGTTTTGCTTCGGGTATTTTAGTTTTCCTACTGCAAGTTCATTTTTTCTAAGAGTTTAAAAAATGGTAGATTTAAAGTATAATGGCTTCTAATAAAACAACAGAAACAACCAAAAGAGTAACGGGTTTTATTAATTCCCTTAAAGACCCAACACAACAAAAAGATAGTTTAGAAATTATAGATATAATGAATAAACTATCTGGTTTTGAAGCCAAACTATGGGGACCATCCATCATCGGGTTTGGAACTTACCATTATGTATATGATAGTGGCCGAGAAGGTGATATGCCCATTATAGCATTTTCACCAAGGTCAACATCCATAGTTTTTTATCTCTCTATAAACTTAGAAAAAAGAGACGAACTTTTGACCAAATTAGGGAAACACAAAACAGGAAAGGGCTGCATTTATATTAAAAAATTAGCTGACATTGATAAAGCAATATTAAAAACAATGATTCGTAATGCTATAAAAGTCAAACGAGTTTGCCAATAATAACCAGTTAAAGTAATAATTTCTTGAAATACTTAATTACCAATTTTTGGAAACTACATGGACATTCAGAATTTTAACATTATAGGGCTTACAAATGAAGAGGTTACACAATCTAGAACCATATCTGGAACAAATATTTTAAAGTATAAAAAAGAGAATGGCTTTCTTGATGCAATAAAGAGTTTAGCAAAAGAGCCAATGGTGTCGCTCTTATTAGTTTCTTCGATTATATATTTTATTTTTGGTGATATTGGCGATGGACTATTTTTAGCAGCAGCCATTGTTTTAGTAAGTACCATTTCATTATATCAAGATGCAAGAAGTAGAAATGCACTAGAGAAATTACAACTATTTACACAACCCAATTGCAAAGTAATTCGTAATGGAATACTTGAAGAAATTAAAACAGAAGACCTTGTTATTGGCGATTGTTTAATGATTGAAGAAGGTGTATCTACTGCATGTTGATCTTTATAAACTGAAAGAGATTCGCCAGTTAATA
>JBKJQV010000146.1:0-2627 GCA_046593815.1 Sediminibacterium sp.
AGCCTACTCGTTTGAAAAAACACGTTTGAATAGGAATATTGTTTAAACTTGGGTCGATTGTGTCGACTCTTATTCTACTCTCTATTACTGTTCTGTCTGAATACGGTGATTGTATGATAAAATGACTATCAAAACTTTCATTTCCAATTCCTAAATCTGGATTATAATGGATTGAATCATAATCCACTGTTATTATTTCGTGTTCAATGCTAACAGCACACGCCCCTAAATCTACTGGCGTGCTACATGGTTCAATTGGGCAGCTCCTGTCCCATATTCCAATATTGTTAACTTCGCATCCATCTTCACAAATTATCGTTTGGTAGTAATAGACAAAATTTTGTCCACTCGTGTCAATGACATCAGTATATGATATATATTCTACACCGTCATATGACCAAAACAAACCTGTATCGTCTGGACTTACACACGCTGTATCAATAGTACTTGTTAATGAAAGTAATTCTAATACTTGATCATAATCTTCGGTTATTACTAGATAATCGCCACATTGAGATACTGGAACTGGCTCGGAACAATCTGCGCAATCTTTAGCAAATAATGAACTATACATTGTTCTATCGCCACATGTTGAGCTACCAGTAAATTGAACTATTGCATAAAAATAAACTGCTTCGTTGTCTAAAAATTCAATTGGTACGGTGTAATCCTCCCACGGCCCATTATCTAAATCATATGTCCATTTCCATTCAATTAATGTTCCTGTAGCTAAGTTTAACACACTTTCTGCAAATAATCCGTTGCAAATTGTATCTAAGTAAGGATTATTTAAACATGGTAAACCTAAAATTGGCGGTGGCACTGGATCGTTACAAATTATGAATGATATATATGTGTTACTTGACGGTATATATCTTGATGATGTGAACGTGCAACCGTTTTTTAAATTAACTATAAAGGTATAATTATAACCAAATGTTTTGCTAAATGTTACTGCTACGTGTCCACTTGCTAATTCATCCCAAACCATTTGACCGCCGTTTGGATACATTAAGGTAACTGATAATATTTCAATATCTGAATAAATATGTAATAATGACCAATCTAATACAAGTGAATAACTAGAATTAACAAAATCCTTTAAAACATAAGTGCATTTTATTTCATCACAAACACAATCTAACGGATTTGTAATAGTTCCAACTCTTTGAGCAATTAAGCATAAACACCTAATCTCATCATATTCTAATTTAGAATAGTCGATTTCTATATTTGCATCATCGCCCGTAAAGTCTATATCGTTTGAGCCTAAACCACTTTCAATTAAGGTTTTAGATCCGTCTTTTACCGTAAATGAATTAAAAGCTGCATCGCTTTCAAAATTAAAATTACTTATTTCGTTGTCGCAAACGTAATTTAATTCATCTCCAATCAACATAGGAAATTCTCCAAAATCGACAACCTCAAACATCATTGGAATAGTAGGATATATATACTGTTTGGTGGGTAGGATTAATTTATACTGAATAAATAAGTACTTTGTCGTTCCGGCAAATGATTCTGGAATAGTAAATTCTACACACACTTTGAAACTAACACCCTCGACCCTTGTAACTGTTATACTATCAAAGTTGCTAAATATGTCTGGGCTTTCTAATTGTAAGTGATCAGTAAAATAAACGAATACCCCGCCTTGATCATTTGTTACAGATCCGAATCCTAAATAAACCTCATCAAATGTATATGGCAAATCATTTGCAATCATATTGGCATTAAATGACGGGATATCTAATGTTACGCACGCCTTTACTTTTTGGCACGGCGCAACCCCTGTAATACATTGGTTTGATACCGATAAATTTATATTGTCATCAGTTAAGTCGATTTCAAATTCTAAGTCTCCTGCTATGTCTGGAAATTCATTATTGATTTGTTGCTCTATTGGGCTACTTAAATATGAATAATATTCGCCTGAATCCTCATATATAAAAAATAACTGATATGTTTCTCCTGCTTCAAAATAGTCTTTGCTAATTGTAAAATAACCCGAAAATGTATCAGTATCCCCTACGGACATCCCTGAGCTATCAATTATATAGGAACTATCAAATAGCACATCTACCGGAATAGGAATATCTCCTAATTCGGCATACTGCATATTTAAATCATTCCAAAATGGTAGTACATTTTTACCAGATGTCTTAATAATCCCACCCCACCATTTGGAATTTAATAATGCCCCTGTATGATTAAAAAAAACGGTCAAATCCTCTAAGTCACTCCAGCCAGTCGCTTTTTTAGCTGTAAATTCAAAATAATTAGTAAACAATTCAAAGTCTGGATCTAATTTCCACGGCTTGGCATTATATAAAATACTTGAATTTGCCGTCTCTAAACTATGCGGAAATTGTACCGTAACCTTAACATCTAAATATTTGCCCTGATCATATACGCTAGTGCCTACGTTAATTGATTTACTTACAAAATATGCTGCATTTTCTTTAATTGAGTTTATCGCAATATAACTATCAATATCGGCCATATTGATAATGTCAAATTCAATAACAAATTCTTTTGAATTAATGACACTAATAGAAGCATTTAGATTCTGATACTTTTGCGGAATAGCGGCAAATATTAACGGATAAGTTCCCGCAATATTTGGG
>JBKJQV010000032.1:0-14744 GCA_046593815.1 Sediminibacterium sp.
AAACTAAAAAGTCAGTAATTAATCAAGAAGCTTTAAATTATTTTAAAGGAAAATCGACCGTTATTTACTGACTTTTTAGTTTTACTAATATATTGCGTATAGATAATTGAATCACTAGCTATTATAAAATTTTGATCATTTGCAACCATAAATAGGCCCATTGTTTTTATTAAATCACCACCTCTATATTCAACTCCCATTTTTTGAACAGTACCCATTTCAACAGCTTTATCCATCAGCTTCCTAAAATTCTCCTTTTTGCCTATAGGTATGTTCATAATCATTTTACCTATTCTTTTTTGTGGTTCATTTACTGAGATTCCAAGATCTGAAACTATTACTGCAATATCTCCCTTAAGCGCTCCATATAAATCGCCACTGTTAATGCCTGATTTCTTTAAAAATTCATTTATTAAACCTTCTACTTCTAATTGCTTAAGAGTACCTTCAAAAATAGAAGGATTAAAGGATGCCATCATAATAGCATTAATATTTTGTGAGGGATAATTTTCTAAAAGTGATAAATTTACAGTTGGCCCAGCATATTTTGAAAGTATACCGCTTAACATTGGATTGGTAAATACGGTAGAATTTGCAACTATTTTTCCATTCTCAAATGATAAGGTTGCTGCTAAATAATTACCATTTAATAATTCCTCTAACTTAGGTAATTGAAATGGCATGTTGGTTAAATTGCTGAGTATATTATTTGTACTACTAAAAACATATCCTTCAGCTTTTGTTTTAAACATTTCATTGAATCCCTTTACTGAAACAATTGATTCATCTTCTGATTGAGTAAATAATGTAGTTGCTGTTTCTAGCATTTGTTTAGTATTATTTACTTTTTCAGGAATGATAAATTTCATATTTACAGTATCATAATATGGTTTTAAAGGATGATTATAGAACATGGCGATAATATGTTCGTTATCCCAAGCCAAAAGCATGTTGTCTTTGTTAATTAAATAACTAAATTCTTTTTCTTTTTGTACATTTTTATTACTTGAATAATCACTCATTTTTATAAATGATGATAATTTGCTTGAATCCGATAACCTTGCAACCACATTCATAATAGTAATATCAGAATTATCAGGAGCTTTTTTTCTAATTGCAAAAAAGTGAATTTTTTCTTTCCAATTTATACCAGCATTTGCTCGCAAATCGTCAATTACTTTCCGATCTCTTTTACCATTACTGTCTTTTTCAAATATTTTACTTAATATAGTATCAATGGTAATTCCATCTGCTTTTAACTTATCTCTTAATGAAAATGCATCTAAAGTAACAACAGCTAATGCATCTTTTGGTATCAATCGAGCTTCTTTTGGCGTGTTGTTTTTGCAGGAAACTAAAGCACTGGTAAGTAAAGCGAGTAGAAGTAAATATTGTATATTCTTTTTCATAACGTAAATAATTACCATGAAGGTAGCTTAACATGCAATTAAATCAGCTATTAATGGATATGGCTACAATATTGCCTGATAAATGGCTTCCTGTATGTTTGGACGAATATTTAATTGACTTATTTTATTGTTATTTCTGGTTGGAGTAACCCTGTTCGACAAAAATATGAATATTAATTGCTCATTAGGGTCAACCCAAACACAAGTACCTGTAAATCCGGTGTGCCCAAAAGTACTAAGTGAAACCGATTTTGAAGGGTAAGGGTCTTTTCTTGTTAGATTGTCTTTTTCTGGTTTATCAAATCCTAAACCTCTTCTACTTACATCACTATTGTAACTAGTAAATAAGTCGACTGTTTCTTTGTTAAAGTATTTTGTTCCATTTAATCTTCCACCATTTAATAGCATTTGATATAATTGAGCAAGATCATACGCATTGCTAAATAAGCCAGCATGACCAGCAACGCCTCCAAATAGCGAAGCTCCTTCATCATGTACATCTCCCCTAAGTAACTGTTGACGAAATTGCTTTTCATCTTCGGTAGGTACTAAATTCGAAATTGGATATCTTTCTCTTGGTTTGAAACCAGTTGTTGTCATTAAAAGTGGTTGGTAAAATTTTTTATTTACATATTCGTTCAGAGGCATTCCACTTATTTCTTCTACAATTTTTCCTAAAAAAATAAAATCATTATCACTATAAATATATTTGCCAGCAGGTGTTAATTTACTTTTTACTATTCTTTTATATAAACTGTCTTGCCAGTCGTTTCTCAAATAAAGGCCTTCAGCAACTCTGCTAGAAAAGTTATTATTTGAAACGGTTGAAAAATAAGCTGGTTTTGGATTTCCAGTGGAAGTATCAATCAACTCCCTATAAAATGGAATGAATGGATTTAACCCTGCTTGATGTAATAAAATATCTTTTATTTTTAACCCTGCTTTATCAGAACCTCGTACCCAAGGTAAATAATCGCCAATCGTATTTTGCAAGCCAATTTTTCCTTCTTCATATAATTTCATGATAGAAACTGTAGTAGCTGATACTTTGGTTACAGATGCAAGGTCATAAATCATTGAAGTATTAATTGCTTCTTGTTGATCAAAATTAGTACTTCCAAAAGCTTTATGGTATGCAATTTTTCCATTCTTTGCTACTAATACAACACAACTTGGAAAAGCACCTTTTGCAATTGCGTCTTTAGCAATCAAATCTATTTTTTCTAACTTACTACTGCTCAACCCAACATCCTCGGGTTTAGCAATAGGAAAATAATTATTGTAAACAGTTGTTGTTCCAAACTTTAAATTAGGAGCAACTGTAACTGGTAATATTCCTTTTGGTTGATTGGCACCAACCAATATATCAAATGCAGCAAGTTGGGTTAAATCATCATCTTCATAACAAGCAATTAAATTCAAAGCATTGCTGCAATTGATTATTGCATATGGGTTTCCAAAGAATAAGGTAGTGGTTTTATTACTTTGTAGTTTGTTTAATAAAAATATTGTTGAATTATTTAATCCGAAATTATTAGCTGGTCTTCTACTATAATTATGTAATCCAATTACTATCGCATCATAATTTTTTGATAGTAAAGTATTAATTAAAACTACTGCTGCATTGCTATCAGATTGATCAGCAGGAATAACACTTATAGATAGATCATCCATCAATTGTTTACCTATAAAAGGCTTTGCACTGAATTGATAAATATCTGCATTTAATGATTGTTGAAACTTTGTAGCAATTGTATTTTTGCCTGCAGCTCCAATGGATATATATGCGATTTTTTGATTACTATTTAATGGGAATGCATCATTATTTGTTTTTCGTAATAAGGTAATTGCATTTTTACTTAATAAAGTTCTGATACGATTGGTTTGTTCATTTAAGTCGTTTACTAAATTACTCGTATCAATGGGTTGTAACTTATTCAATCCCAAATGATATTTTGCAAGTAGTACTTTTTTTACTCTTTCATTAATATCATCCCAATTTAATCTACCATCATTAATTGCAGCTGTTACTTTTTCAATAGTCCCAGGAACATCACCTGGCAAACACAACATATCATTACCTGCTATAAGGGCTTGAACTGAAGCTTCCCCTGCCGGGAAAAACTTAGTAATTCCTTTCATTTCTAAAGCATCTGTAAATGTTAACCCTTTAAAACCAAGTTCATTTTTTAATAAATCAGTTACACTTTTTTTAGATAATGTTGAGGCAAGATTTGCAGTTGTATCAATTGAAGGAATGTATAAATGAGCAATCATCATACTGCCAATTCCGGCTTTTATTAATTCCCTAAATGGATAAAGTTCTAAAGAATCAAGTTGAGCTCTTGTTTTATTAATAACGGGTAAGTCGAAATGACTATCAACAGCAACATCGCCGTGACCAGGAAAATGTTTTCCTGTTGCCATTACACCTACTTCCTGCATTCCTTTCATATATGCAGTTCCGTATAAAGCAACTTTGTATTTGTCCTCTCCAAAACTTCGGTCGTTTATTACCGGGTTCATTGGGTTATTATTAATATCTATGTCTGGTGCGTAGTTTACTTGTATACCTAATCGTTTGCACTGTTCTCCAACAGCTTTGCCAAATTCATGAATTAAACTAGCATCATTAACTGCTCCCATCATTAATTGACGAGGGTAATTAATTACACTGTCTAATCTCATTCCCAAGCCCCATTCTCCATCAATGCTAATCATTATAGGAGTCTTGGCTATTGATTGATATTGATTGGTTAAAACTGCTTGACGAACTGGTCCACCCTGAAAAAAACACAAACCTCCAACATTGTAGGTCTTTATTAAATTACTCACTTCAGCAATATGAGCTTCCCCCAAATTACTATGCGCCCTAATAATCATTAGTTGCGCAATTCGTTGATCTTTACTTAGTTTTCTAAATTGCTTGTTAACCCATTTTTTAGCGGCAGGTGTTTGCTCAAAAAATTGTTGGGCATTAATTGACGTAACACTAAAGGATATTAGTAAAACAACTACAATCCATTTTTTCATATTTGTGCAATTTGGATGCACAAGTTAAGGAATTGGATGCTGTTTAATTCAATGAAAGAAGGTTAAATACTAAGCTTCTTTAGCTTCTTCCTCCTCTTCATTTAGCTTTGCTTCAATATTATTTTCTTTAATAATAGCAAACCATTTTACTATTTTCTTCATATCACTCGCATAAACGCGATCGAAATCCATATCTGGATATACTTTCTGGAAATAGGCTTTTACTGCAGCAGCATCTTTTTCTGATGGCATTTTTTCTTTACTTGCATCCATTGCCTTAAAGATATCTACCAAATTCACGTTTTCACGAATTGTAAATATTTCAATGCTCTCTAAATGGGAGAAATTATGTACTCTACTGCTTACAAATTTGGTTGTTTTGTCTTCTAAAGACCTTAAAATAGCTCCATCATTTTTGCTACTTACTAATTCAAATAAACCGCTCATGCCAGTAACTGAAATCAATTTGTTGTATTCCATATTCATCTAATTGAGGTGCAAAGTAAAGGAAAAATTATTGGTCGGGCGACCAACAATGGCAATACCCCCATCGTTGGTCGCTGACCAACGATTAAACAATTATGTAAACAATTATGTGAGCAAAGTTTGCAAAGTCGCTTCCAAGCGTGTTTTTAAATCGGTAAAAGGAGTATAACCCTTAGAAAGTAAATGGAATTTAGATTCGCTCAATTGCAACAACACACAAGGGAATCCGGTTACTTGTAACTGCTTTACTAATGAAAACTCATAATAAGCTTGTTCTTTATATTGATCACTTTTAAGTTTTTCGAAAAAAGACTCAGTTTGAATGCTATATTTCTCTAATAAGTGCTTATAAGCTTCATCATCTGTTAAATCTCTGCCTTCTTGGTAGAGCGCGTTTTGCAAATCGCCTGCAAATTCTACTTGCCTTTCTGGATAAATTTCTTTAAAAATACATAAGGCTATCGCAGGTTTTTCTGAATTGGGATACCAATCACTTAAATCTGGATGCTGAATATGCCAAAGGTAATCGGTCCCAAACTTAACCCCAGTGAGCTCTTCAACTGTTTTATAAGCATTTAGAATATATCCTGATGTAACACTAATATGCGTAGGAGTCTCTGGTAAAACCATTCCTCCAGATAATACATCAATTTGTAATTGAGGGTTTTCGGCTGCAATTTGTTTGATTACATTGCTAAAACCATAACACCAGCCACAATAAGCATCATAACAATAGAATAAAATTGGGTTCATCAAACAAAGTTAAATTCAAATTTGTAAGTTGAATGTAGATTTTACAATGTTGAGATAAGATTTTAACTTTGCCAACTAAACTCAAATTATATGCCTGGTTTTGAACTTTTTGGAGATGAAGAAAGAAAAGAAGTAAATGATGTTTTGGAAACAGGCATTTTAATGAGATATGGGTTTGATGGGCCTCGCAAAGGTATTTGGAAAGCTCAAGAACTAGAAAAAGCCATAACAGAAACTTTTGGTTGCAAATATGCGCAACTCACTTCTAGTGGAACTGGTGCTTTAACAACTGCAATGTTTGCTTTAGGAATTGGAGCAGGGGATGAAGTTATTATGCCTGCTTTTACCTTTGTTGCAAGCTTTGAAGCCGTTCTAAGTGTAGGTGCTATTCCAGTTTTAGTGGAAATTGATGAAACACTTACTTTAAATCCTACTGCTGTTCGTAATGCAGTTACTTCAAAAACTAAATGCATAATGCCTGTGCATATGTGTGGTAGTATGGCTGATTTAGATGCATTGGCTGCAATTTGTGCTGAGCATGATTTAATATTATTAGAAGATGCATGCCAAAGTATTGGTGGAACCTACAAAGGGAAAGCCTTGGGTACTATTGGCCACGCTGGAACATTCTCATTTGATTTTGTAAAAATGATTACTTGTGCAGAGGGTGGAGTTGTAATGACCAATAACAAAGATGTTTATACGAAATCGGATGGTTATACCGATCATGGGCACGACCATTTAGGGGTTGATAGAGGAGCTGATCTACATCCATTTATTGGATACAATTTCCGTATCAGTGAATTACATGCTGCTGTTGGATTAGCTCAAATAAGAAAGCTGGATACTTTTCTTGCTTTACAAAAGAAAAATAATAAAGCACTTCGCGCGCACTTAGAACAAATTCCTGAAATTAGTTTTAGAGTAATACCTGAAGGCGGAGATGATAGTTGTAGTTTCTTAAGTTGGTTCTTACCTACTACAGAATTAATGCAAGCTGTTGTTGCAGAAATGAAAGTGCAAGGAATATTAGCAGGTAATTTTTATTGGTTTGCCAATAATTGGCACTATATCAGCAAATGGGATCATTTAAAAAATAGCACAACTTTAAGTAGAATTAATAAGGAACAAGAAGTTGCATTACTGCAATTAAAAACAAGTCAGTTTCCAGAAAGCGATGCAATTATGGGCCGTTGTTTGAGTACTGCTATTAGTTTAGTGTGGACCGATGAGCAAATAAAAGATAAGGGAGAAAAAATGGTTGCTGCTATTAAAAAAGTGTTGGCAAAAGCGCTAGTGCATTAGGGGTTACGAGTTGCGAGTTTCGGGTTTGCTGGTTATATGATTGCGTCATTTCGACGAATTCGCTCGCGAATGAGGAGAAATCTCATGTAGTCTAAAGTGTTTATATAGTTTATAAAGTTTATAATGTCTACTTTCTTTTTTCAAGAACCAAAAACTAAATTCTCTTTTCTGCAAAATAATTTGTGGATGCTATGGGTATCTTTAGCAATTTTCAAATTTATTACTTGGTTTAGTACATCTAGTAAATTAGATTTATTTGTATCTATATGCTTTCTATTAGCAGCAATTATGATGTTTATAGGAAAGAAAAAACAAATTAAAACATATATATCTATACTTCAAAATGGCATTGAATGGTTAGAGCCAAACAATGGAGAAAAAGGGAATTCTCTAACACCTACAATACTCGAATGGACAGCAATTAAAAGAATAAAATTTGAGGATGATGGGGTAAGTTTATACCAAGAGAGCAGCTTTAATAATTTTATCTCTTTTAAAAAATTAACTGATACAGATAGAATTGCTTGTGTTTATGAAATTGCTGAACAAGCCAAAGTTCATTCGATTGAATTGATAACTAAATAATTATACGATACTGGCGCAGGCTATAACAAAATTACTGGCGCAGGCCTCTCCTCTCTGGCGCAGGCCTCTAGGCCTGTGACAGATGATAGTTTAGTTGTATTTAGATTATTCTTAAGCGCCCAAAGTACCAATCCTATTCTAGATTTGGTGCCAGTTTTTTCAAATAAATACCTGCTATAATTATCTACACTTCTAATAGCTATTTCCATCAGCTACAATTATTCAACCAATATTTTTTATCCTCAGTCTCTCTCAGAGGACTTTTCTGATGGTTATACAATCGTATAGTCCCAATTAAATAGACTTTACGAGGAAGAAAACCCCTATCTCCTTGCTATCTCCTTCGTACTTTGTTCGTCTCTACCTGCTTACAACCCGCGCTGCATAAGGGTTGGTAGCTCCAAAAGACGAAGGATATACGAACAAAACCTCGTTCAACCCCTAAAAACACCTATTTTTTGGATCTAGTAAACTGATTATCAATATGTTATTGGGGGTTGTACAACCCCCTGTAACCCCCAACGCTCTGTTTTGTTCTTTATCTTTGCCAGGTAGTAAGATTAATTAGTTTCTTTACATAAACGGTTCAAAGCCCATTTAGGATCGATTTATACCTTCAAGGTTATTACATTGTTATAACTTTTATTGTATTTGCTAAATAAACAAATTGTACAACTGCAAACCTCATTAATATAGGCAATGGCAAAGGAATAATACTTCCTAAAGCATTATTGAAGAAGTTGAAAATTTTACCTGAAACAGCATTAGAAACGGAAGTGAAATAACCAAAACAAGGCCATGCGTAAAAGTAAGTCCTAATGAATTAAATCTACATTTATGAACCGTAATTATTGCCCCAATTACATCTACTATCAGCAATTATTTGTAGCGAGTTTTATACACTATCGCCGATAAAAAAGGAGAGATAGCAGTGGATCAGAAAAATTTGTAGATAAAACCCGTATAGGTTCTAAAATGTCAAAATTATCAAATAAAGAAATTAGCCAATTAAAAGAAGTGCTTCAACGAATGCTTTTAGATTAAAAGCTAACGAATATTTACTTCGCTGTTTTTTTGTGTGGAAGTTATGCTTATTTGTGCAAGTAAAAGCACGGATCTGAGGCTAATGTTAGAGAAGTTCTAAAAACGACCAATACTATTTTTTTAAAACAACATCTTCAGAAATTTCTACCTTTATTCAACGAAAGAAAGATTGTATTTTGACACATCTGTTTTTGGAGGTATTTATGATGAAGAATTTGAAAAAATTTCACTTTTGCTTTTTGAAAAAGTAAGGCTTGGTCAGATCGTATGTGTTTACTCAGATTTTTCAGTTACAGAATTGAAAAATGCTCCAAATAAAGTACGAGGTTACTTTCTTTACCCAATGAATATTTGGAACTTGTAGAAGTGTTACTGAGGATGCCTATGTACTTGCTGATAAATATCTTGAAGAAAAAGTAGTTGGGCAAACAAGTGTTGATGATTGCTGGCATATTACTACAGCCACTATTAATAAAGTAGATTATTTAGTCAGTTGGAATTTTAAGCATATAGTAAATGTTTTTCGTATTCGTGTTTATAATTCTGTAAATTTACGAAGTGGATATATGCAACTTGACATTCGTTCAATAAAGGAAATTGTAAACGATGAATCCGAAAATTAAAAAGGAAAAAACATTTGATACCGTAAAGGTATTTAGAGACATCAAAGAGAAAATTGCTAAGGAAACCGAGAAAATGAATTATACTCAATTTAAAGAGTATTTGAAAAAGAACCAGTTTAATACAGCAAAATAGCATCAGCCATCCAACGATCAATCTATTTTATTTCTCCGGACAGTCTCTCTCAGTGGACTTTTCTGATGGTTATAAAATAGTATAGTCCCCATTCGGGAGACTTAGTGTGAAGTAAATAAATAATTCTTATTGCTTCGGAGCTTTTGATTTTCCTTCTAAATAATCTACATAATCTATATTGCCCAACCTAAATCGGAAAGGAACTTTTGTAATTTTTTCTAACTGTAATTCTTTCTTACAAAAGAAGGCCAAATTATGTGTATAATAATCAGATGTAATTATTTTTATGGGCACATTGCGTAAACTATCTATTCGTTGTTGATTTGGGGATGAAAATTTTTGCAATTGTTGAGCATTCACTGAAAGTGCCACAGTTAGTAATAAATTTACAAACAAATAAATTTTTTTCCTTAGACTCATCCTACAAATTGTATGTAAATTTACATTGTTATCTGTTAAGAATATGTCATTAAGTCAATCTTTTCAACAAAAAATGCTTCAAAAACTGTCGCCTCAGCAGATACAGTTAATGAAATTATTGCAAGTACCTACTGCAAATTTGGAGGAGAGAATTAAAGAAGAGTTAGAAGAAAATCCAGCTTTAGAACAAAGTGAAGATGGTCATGAAGATGAATATACCGATGAATTGAAGGATGAATTTGATAATGCAAGTGGAGAAGAAGCAGAGCCCGATGGAAGCGAAGATGATTATGATAATGTAGATATTAGTGAATATGTAGTAGATGATGATGGAGAAATTGCTGACTATAAAACAAGAGATGATAATTATCCTGAAATGGATGATCAAAAAGTAATACCCATTAAAGTAGAAACTAGTTTCCATGAGTTGGTGTTAAACCAACTCGGTATGCTAGAATTAGACGAACGAAATTATAAAATTGCAGAACAGATTGTTGGTAGTTTAGATGATGATGGATATTTAAGGAGAGAATTATCATCAATAGCAGATGATTTAGCTTTCAGGCAAAGTTTGGTAGTAGATGAAAAGGAAATCGCAGCAATCATTCTACAAATTCAACAATTTGATCCTCCCGGAATTGCAGCTCGCGACTTGCAAGAATGTTTATTATTACAACTAAAAAGAAAAACTTCAGAAGGTCAATCAGTTGAACTGGCATTTCAAATTCTCAGTAAATATTTTGAAGAGTTTACGAAGAAGCACTATGAAAAAATTCAACGAAGTTTGAACTTATCTGATGAACAAATTAAAGAAGTAATAAGTCAGATAATTAAGCTTAACCCTAAGCCTGGAGGCAATATGGGTGAAATGAATAAGGCAGAATCCTATATAATTCCAGACTTTTTTGTTATTAATAATAACGGTCAACTTGAACTCACTCTAAATGCAAAGAACGCACCCGACTTACGGATAAGTGATGGTTATCGCGATATGCTAAAAGACTACGAAAAAGGAAGCAAAAAAGATAAACGGCAAAAAGAAGCCGTACTTTTTATTAAACAAAAAATTGATTCTGCCAAATGGTTCATAGATATGATTAAACAAAGGCAGGATACTTTGATAGGAACAATGAGTGCCATTATGAAACACCAACAAGAGTTTTTTCTAACTGGTGATGAAACTACTATGCATCCTATGATTTTAAAAGACATTGCTGAATTAACATTCTTAGATATTTCAACGGTAAGTAGGGTAGCTAATAGTAAATTTGTTCAAACCGAATTTGGAACATATCGACTCAAATTTTTCTTTAGTGAATCATTAAGTACCGATAGCGGAGAAGAAGTAAGTACAAGAGAAGTTAAAAAAATACTCAGCAATATTATTGAGGAAGAAGATAAACGAAAGCCACTAAGTGATGAGGTGCTTACCGATATGCTTCAAGAAAAAGGATATAATATTGCACGAAGAACAGTGGCTAAATACCGCGAACAATTAAATGTACCAGTTGCTAGACTGAGAAAAGAACTTTAACCAATGACTAATGTCGTAATGCCGAATAAAGAGGCAAAATCTACTCAATCACCCAACAAAGCGTTGTTAATAATTGGTAAACTGTTATCCTATATTTTTCACCCAATATTTATCCCTACTTATTTTTTTATTTATTTAATGTGGCAGTTTCCCTATGAGTTTGCTAATATTTCTGATTGGCAATTAAAAATGAGGTTGTTTGGAGTATTTTGGTTAACCGCATTCTTTCCTTCTTTTGCAGTGTTTTTATTATGGCGATTAAAATTTAGTGAAAGTATCTTTTTGCGTACCCAAAAAGAAAGAATTGTACCATATATTATCACTATGTTTTTTTATTGGTGGATGTATTATTTAAGTAGAAATTTTACTGATCAGCCTGAAGTACTGAAATATTTTTTTATGGGTATTTTTATTGCAACTGTTGTTGGATTAACAATGAATAACTATTACAAAATAAGCATGCATGCAATGGGAGTTGGGGGTTTGGTTACTGCAATTGTACTAAGTTCTTTTCATTATCAAATTATTAATGGAGTTCCAATAAGTATATCATTATTTATAACTGGCTTGGTTTGCTCTTCTCGATTATTAGTTAGTGATCATTCTGTAAAAGAAATTTATACTGGATTATTGGCAGGAATTATTTGTCAGTTAGTAGCTTATGTAGCTGTAATGTGAGCAGTTAAAATCGTATACACCTCACATGATCTAAACTAGTGCTTCGGATTTTTAGGAAATTAGTGTACGATAATGAAAGCTCTAAACCACCTCTCCAATTAGAACTTGTTCGTAAACTAGAAACGTTCACGTCATAGCTTACGCCAATATTCATGTGACTAAAATTCATTTTAACTACCGGGATTACTGCATCTCCCCACCTAATAAAACTTCCCACATAAAATATATTAGACTCTTCAGAAACGTAATTAGTTGTTGTACTAAATCCATAAAGTACTCCACCAAGGATTTGTCTACTTCCATTTTGCGAAAAGTAATCTACAAATGCAGTAATATAATCTCGATCGTTTATCTTGCCATTTAACCCAACATTAAAACTATATTTTGGCATAATTGCATCTTCAATTGTAGTGGCATTAGATTTGATAGCTGGTTTATTTACATGCGAAATTCCTGCAGCTATATAGAATCTCAAACCACTTTCCATTTCAGTTGTATAAGATATTCCAGTAGAAAAATCCCAATAATTATATCCTGTTCCGCTCAACACTTGCATGGTTGGATTACTACTACTAAAAGCACCTGATCGGTATTGGTCTCCAAATTTAATTTGTGTTGGATCGAATTGACTAAATACTGGTCCGCCCATAAATGCCAATGATAAGTAACAGTCTTTATTTCCACTTAGCGATTTATGATAGTTTAATGATGGTAAAATCTGAGTACGTTTTAAACGAATATCACCAGCGCCATCCATACTCATCTGAGTACCAATAGTTAAAAAATCATCTTTTTTCCCTACCGAAATTTTATTTTCAATACTTAATGAAGCGGTTCTAAAAGGAACTGTTATTGCACCCCATTGATCGCGATATTGCATGGAAACTCGAAGATCTCCTTTAAATATTCCTGCTAAAGCTGGATTGCGTAATAATGGTTGTTCATAAAATTGTGAAAACGTAAAATCTTGCGAATTACTTTGCTGTACTGTAAATAGGAATAATATGAACAATATTTTTTTCATCATTTCAAAACGGCTATATTTCCTTTTAATAATTGAATGGCTCCTTTTTCGCAAACTACTTCACAGATATAAACATATACATCAGGATTGGCTAAATTGCCTCTTATTCTTCCATTCCAACCAGCACTTATATCATTTGGATTAAAGTTATTTTTTTCGAAAACTACTTCCCCCCATCTATTATATATGCGCATGCTCTTTACTAATTTTATTCCTCTTGATTGTACATAAAATACATCATTTATGCCATCACCATCAGGAGTAAATGCGTTAGGAATAAACACTTCTGTATCAGGACAAAATGTTTTGAAACGGATAGTATCTGAGCTAACACATCCAAAATTATTAGTTGCTGCACAAATAATTGTCTCATCATTTACTACTCTAGCAATTGGATCGGGACAAGCTACACACGATAAATTAGCTCCTCCACTCCATCTCCATCTAATTATATTATTAGTCAGTGCAAGTGCTTGTAATTTTATTGAAGTACCAGCTACAAAACTGCTGTCTTTGCCAATTTTAATTGGAGTTGGTTTACCTACTATCACCTTTACATACCCAGTATCAGTAAAACAATTAAATGCATCTTTGCCTATTACTTTATAAGTTGTGGTTATTGTTGGTGATACAATTGGAGCAGCAATATTGTAAGTAGTTAGTCCATTTGCAGGCAACCATTGATAAGTAGTTCCACCAATGGCATATATCCTAATGCTTGATCCCTCACAAATAACAGATTCGGGGGCAACTGTAATAGGTTGTTTATCTATAACCTTAACATTGGTTCCAGCTATTTCTGTACAACCAAACTCGTTATATCCAATTACTTTATATAGTGTTGTTTTTTGAGGCTTTACTTTTATGGTTAGGCAGTTATTACAAATGATATTTTCTTGTTGATCTTTCCAAACATAATTAGTTGCTCCATCAGCTTTTAATACCAAACTATCACCATTGCATAAATTATTTGTTGTAGCTAGTTTTATAATTGGAACAGGATGAATAGTTATTTGTTTTAATGCAGAATCGTAGCATTTATTAATAGTAGCTGCAGTTAATTGAACTGTATATTTTCCTTCATCAAAGTAAAGAATGCGAACTGTAGAATCACTTGCCTTATTTCCATTACCTAAATTCCAAATGCGGTATATAATTGAGTCAATGGAAGTAATTTCTGATCTCAATTCCATTAAATTGTTCAGACAAGCCTCATTGATAGACTTTATACTCACTTGCGGAAAACTATAAATACTTACGTTAAATGCAGCTCTAATACTGTCAATACAACCATAATTACTGCTTACTATCAAACTCGTTTCATTTGTGCCTGTTTGTTTAAAATCAGCTGAAGTAATTTTATTTGATCCGAAATAATTGTTATTTAGTTTCCAAGTATATTGATTAATACCTTTAAGTGATTCGGAACTATCTGCGAAAATAAAATTTGTAATTCCACAGTTGTACACTGTACTTACTTTAAAAAATGCTTTTACTTTTTCAATTACTATCGAATCATTTTTCAGTATTGGAATTCTACAGCCCGAATTACTGATTAATGTAAAAGTTGGGAAATAAATACCTGAATTTAAATATTGGTGTTGAATTAAATGTGCACTTGAAGTTATAATATTTCCATCTCCAAAATTGTATTCAATAGAATCGGTGTTTGATACTAAAGGATTAAAACTTACTAGATTGTTGCTATTACAATACA
>JBKJQV010000087.1:0-5354 GCA_046593815.1 Sediminibacterium sp.
ATACATACCCGAAATACAACTCTAATTCGTCTTTGGTTAACTGTACATAAGTTTCAAAACCCGCTGTTTCTAAAGGAGCGTTTTGGTTTACATAAAAATATGGAGAAGGTGGAAGTAGAGATGGAAAAGCTGTTAGTAATAAAGGCTTATCTATTCTATTATAAAAAAAAGTTTGATTGAAGGTAAAGTTCCATCCATCAATATGTGTTTTATAATTCACATCAACATTAGCTCCGTACGATTTTTCTGCTGTTGAGTTTGATTTATACCCTGCTATATAACGGTACTGACGTTCGTCTATTTCTGAGTTAAATAAAGTGGGTGTTTTATACCCCAGCCCGCCGCCCAAACGCATGGTAATATGCTGATCGGCTTTGTACATAAACGAAATCCTCGGCAAGAAAAAACTACCATAGTTATTGTGTACATCTACCCTTAAACCCGCTTGCATGGTTAGTTTATTGGTTAGCTTCCAATCGTCTTGCGCAAAAAAACCTGCCGTATTGTTTTTTTCCTTTGGTAGTAAACTGCTATCAGGTAATTTTTTATTGAATTGATCGCCATTAAAATTTACACCAACTACATAATTATGGTGATCGGTTTTATTGGAATAGGCTACTTCGCTGTACCATATTAACTGGTGGCCCTTCATACCAAATGTATTGGTAATTATATCTCTATCAAAAAAACTGGTACTCAACTTTGTAGTTAACTGTGCATTACCGCCCAACTTTTTTTCCCATACAATATCAGCCGTATTGCGCAAGCTTTTATTCTGAATAAAAAATTGATTAGAAGCTGTTGCAGTTTTGTTTAATACGCGCATATCGCCACCGTTACGGTCTTCGTAGTTAAATGTGTAACCAATAACAAGTGTAGAAGTTTCGGATCCATATAAAAATAAACGGGGATGTATAAAAACGCTTTTTACGGAAGGCACATCAGAAAATCCATCGTTATTTACATCAACAGGGTTTTGCAATGTTCCACCAGCAAATAATGTGTAGCCCGCTTTCTTATTCCTTCCAGAAAAAAATAGGTTCGCATTATTCTCTAATAAGGTTGATCTGTTTAGTGTAATATTTGCTTCTGGTTTATCTGGTTTGGGTTTTTTAGAAATCAAATTGAGCATGCCGGCTATAGCGCCACCACCATATAAAGTAGACGCAGCACCTTTTACCAGTTCTATCTGTTGTAAATCCAACGGTGGTATTTGAAGAATACTAAAACTTCCGGAATAGCCCCCAAATAGCGGCATACCATCTCTCAATATTTGCGTGTACTTTCCTTGCAATCCCTGAATGCGCAAATCGGCATTGCCTGTTGCTGCATTGGTTTGCTGTACTTGTATACCAGCAATATCTCCTAATAAACTAATAATATTCCCAGGCTTAATTCCATTCTCTTCATGTACTTCTTCTGCACCCAATACCTCTACTTTTGTAGGTAAATCTTCTATGCGAGAATTGGTTCTTGAAGAAGAAACAATTACTACTTCTCCTAATTCATTTTCGGTTTGAGATAATGAAAAAGTTAAAGTAGTATTTTTATCAACTATAAATGTAGTATCACGTTCTTCATATCCTGTAGCAGAAACCTCTATAGAAACTTTTCCATTCGCATTAAAAACAAAATTACCTAAGGAATCTGCCAGTACTCCTTTTTTTATTTTTTTTATACTAATTGATGCGCCACCAATTCCTTTATTGGTTGTTGCATCTTTTATTGTACCAGTTATTGTTTGAGCTGATAGCTGAAAAGTAGAAAATAAAATTAAAATAGTTATGCTTTTTTTCATCTCATTTATTAATTAAGTGAATTATCGAATTGCAACTTCTCATCTACCTTTTTAGTGCTTCTGCCAAATCGATAATTAAATCCAAAATAAAACACTTGAGCATCCCTGTTGTTAACAGATTGTTGTTGTAAAAACTTAGTTGTTAAAGTAGACTTTTGTTTTAGCGTACTAAATACATCACTTAATGTTGCTACCAATGAAAGTTTATTATTAAACAATTCTTGCCTTAATCCCATATTGGTTACAAAGGTAGGATCATAAACACCTTGAATAGTTTGCCTAGCAGAACGGTAAATACAGGTTAACTGAAACATAGTAGTTGGCAGGATATTAATGCTAGCATTAAAATTAGTGCTCATAGAAAAAATAGATTTTTTATTGGGCGTTGTTGTAGTTCCAAAATTAATGGTATTATAAAATCCGTTTGCACTTAAGTTAGCCGTAATGGTTTTAGTAGGCTTTGCAGATACAATTAATTCTAAGCCCAACGACTGATCATTCGATAAGTTTTGTTTGGTAGTAAGAAAAACCGAGTCGTTTAACTTCTGCGTAATTGATGTAAAGCCATTGTATTTATATCGGTAATAGATACTTGGAACAAATGTAAACACTTTGTTTTTCCATTGATAGCCAAACTCTACAGAATGTATATATTCTGGTAAGAGTTTAGGATTACCCGCTCTTAGGTTTAGAGGATCCATGTACTCAGGAAATGGATTCAGATCATCTCCTTCTGGTCTGTTTACTCTTTTGCTATAATTCAATTGAATCTCTCCAGTCTTTAATTTATACGCCAAATGAATAGTAGGATAAACCTGAAAATATTGGTTATTGATGATAGAATCTTTACTTACCAAATTGCTTTTTATAAATGCTTGCTCAGCACGTAACCCCAAAGAGTAACTGAATTTATTAATGGTTTTAAAATAAGTACCATAAATAGCATGCACAGTTTGGTTAAATTTAAATCTGTTGGATGTGAGTATGTTCTTAACCAACTTCTGCGAAACTGTATCGTAATTAGCAGTATAAAAATCCATGTCTAGTTGATTAAATGAACCTGCATAACCCAATTCCATTTTAGCATCTTCGCCAATTGGGCTCGTATAATCGGCTGTTATTTGTTGATTGTTATCTTTTTGATTAACACTGTTAAAGTCGGGTATTGTTTTTTTAATAGGAAAATAATAAAGATTGGTATAGTTATTATTTTCGTCCTCACTTTGCGAAGATGCAGTTGCTTCTACTCTCAGTTCACGATCTTCTTTATTAAAATTATGCTGCCAATAGGCGGTAGCATCTTTTTCGTGTTCAATAGCAGGAGCATATCTTAACCGATCTGATTGTGAGGTTATACTATTATTTTTATCGTAGAATGTTCTATTCAAAACATCATTTCTCGCAAGACTGTTTGTTAAATAACTTCCAGAAACGCCAATACTATTTTTACTATCAATAGTATAATCTACACCACCGCGTAATAAATTAGATAATGGCCTTGCTTTAGAACGAAAAGTTTCTTTATACAATCCGGTAATAGCTCCAGTAACAGAATCGGTAAATTGACGATCGGTATTACCAAAACGATTACGCTCATCTCGCCGAATACTATATGTTGCAAAGCTATTCCACTTAGCAGATTTGTAGTTAATTGTTACACTACCATTGGCTCTTTCTTTGTTACCTATGTTACCAGTAACATTTCCATTAAAACCAGATTTAGTATTTTTCTTTAAAACAATATTGATAATTCCAGTTGATCCATCGGGTCTAAAACGTGCAGATGGGTTGGTAATTACTTCAATTCTTTCGATGGTATTTGCAGGAATTTGTTGCAACACTTCTGCTTTATTTTTACCCATTAGTGGAGATGGCCTACCATTAATCAAAATCATCATTTCACCAGAGCCACGCAAACTTACATTGCCTTCTATATCTACTTCTACGGATGGAACATTTCTTAGTATATCACTTGCAGAACCAGATTGAGCCATAATATCTTGCGATGTATTGTACACTTTTCTATCAATAGAAGTATTGAGCATGGCTTTTTTGGAAGTAACTTTTACTTCATCTAAGGTATTGGTTGCTACATCCATTTCAATAGTACCCAAATTAAGAGTAGCTAATTCATCTTTAAGAATGATTTCTTTTTCGGGAGCATTGCATCCGATGTAGTTTACTTTTAATAAATAGGTACCCAATGTTATACTATCTATCAAAAACTTACCTCGCTTATTACTTAATGCTATTTTAGTAAGTTTTGCATTATTTTTTTGTACCAATTGAATAGATACAAATTCAATAGGTTGTGCTGTTTTTTTGTCTACAATGTTGCCCGTTATGCTTCCCCATTTATTTTGAGCATCTATTACTGTTGAGGATAACAACAACATGAATATATATATATACTTCATTGAAAGATTTTAAATAACTATAGATAATACTTTAGCATGCACAAATAAATGAGCAAACAAAGTATTACCTATAGTATGGTATAATGATTACATGATTTTGCCTGAAGGATCGATCTTTGCTTCCTTGGTTTTACCTTTTAGAGTATACTCGATCTCAAAATAGTTTTTAGCTTCTTTTGTTTCGATTTTATATACTTCTTTAATGGTAGCACCTACAAATCCTTTTGCAAAAGCATCAGAAACTGCTTTAGGTGCTTCAGTAGAAGGTATAGCCATTTCGGTTTCTAGCCACTCGCCAGTACCTGAGAAATTAGCAGATCCTTTTTTACCTTTCATTACGAAAGAAGCTTCATATTCGTTCTTCTTTTCCTTATCCCATTTTACGGCTGTTGCTCCAGCAAATTTTTGCTGAAATGCTTTTTCAGCTGCAGGTGTAGATTTTTGTGCTTGAGTAGTTGTTGAAATACCTAAGCATACTATTGCTAATATGAAAATATTTTTCATTGTTTTTGTTTGATATATTGTAAAATAAGTATAGCCCAATCGATTAATTGGGTTTTAGTAAAATCAATTATGCAATTGATTTAGATGGTGGACGAAAAACGCCTGAATGATATTCTTGGGTAGAAAAAAAGCTATTTTTTAATGGAACAGCTTGAATAATAGTTTCTATAGTAATTGCTTGAAAATATTGGTAAGCCTGACTGTTCATAGCCCCAGTTTGCATTTGAATATTGGTTGATGAAGAAATAGGCAACTGTGCTTTTTTATCTCCCTCCTCATCTTCATCAAACCCGAAACTCAATAATTTTTCGCCAATAAATTCCATCACATTCATATCTGCATCGTTGGCTAAGCAATTGTTGTAAACAATTTGCAATGATTTGGTATCATCAAAATTGGCATAGGGCATTAACAGTGTAGAAACTGTAAAAAGTGCCAATACTAATATGAAAGTGATTTTTTTCAACAATGCAAAGTAAAGTATTTGTTATTGACTATAATCATTAAGATGTTAAATTATATAAGTGATTGCTATTAGCACAGGCCTGGAGGCCTGCGCTAGTATGAGGCCTGGAGGCCTGCGCTAGTATGAGGCCTGGAGGCCTGCGCTAGTATGAGGCGACCCTTCGACAGGC
>JBKJQV010000287.1:0-9020 GCA_046593815.1 Sediminibacterium sp.
AAAAGGGAATATGTTTTGAATCTTCAATTTTCAATCTGGGTTTAATTATAATTGAACAGTAAAATCAGATTGAAGACTGAAAATTGAAGATTGAAAACTGAAGATTGATAATTGAAGATTGATAATTGAAGATTCAATAAATCATGCTCTTAGCGCTATCCACTATCAAATGAATATCCTGTTGCTGCATGCACTTAAAATGCCCTTTGGGACAGGTTTTAGTACCATAATTAGAACATGGTTGGCAGGGTAAATTTGGAACAATAAAGTTCTGGTATGCTATACCATCAATATGTGCCTGCAGTTGATGAGTACCATAATAGGGTTCAACATCTAAAAGAGGTGAAGTTCCGCCCCAAATAGCCAAAACCTTTTTATTAAATGCACAAGCAATATATTGAAACCCAGTATCATGAGAAATAACCAATTTAGATTGCCTTACAATATCGGCCGATTCATGCAGATTAAATTTACCACATGAATTGTAAATTTTTACTGGATCTATTGCAGCTATTTCATCACCTTCTTTTACATCTTCTTTACCCCCAATTAAAATAATAGGAAATTGTATTGATGAACAAAGTTCCTGAATTTTTTTAACCGTTAATTTTTTAGTGAAGTATGAAGCACCAATAACAAAAGCAACAAAGCCTGATTGATGAGATGTTGGTATATCTGTAATTTTAATATGATGATGCGTAGGAATAAAATAATCTAATCCCATTCCATCGTTTATAACTCCAAGTGGCGCAATGGCATCCATACACCTATCTGTAATATGCCTACCAGGCATTATATTAATACCAAACCGAGTAAGTAAAAACTTTTGAATACTTAATTTGTTGTATGAAATAGAAAGAACATCTAACCGAAATTTAATAATTTCAGTTCTAAAATTTTTATGTAAATCAATGATTAAATCAAATTTTTCTTTCATCAACTGCTTAATCAACTCACTTAAATTATTATCGTAATAATGAAATTGATCAATATATGGATTTGCTTCTGTAACAGCTTTAAAAGAAAGCTTTGTTAAAAAATGTACTTCAGCACCCGGTAGCTGCTTTTTTAAACATCGTATTGCTGGAGTTGTAAGAACAATGTCTCCAATTGAAGAAAAACGAATAAATAAAAATTTTCTATTGCTCCACATAATTTAAATCCTTGTGAAATGTTTCTTCTGTAAAATAAAAAGCTATCATGGTAATAGTCATAATAATAATACCTGTTACAATTCCGCTTTGCAAAAAACTCCAATTCCAAGTTTTTTGAAAGAGATTTAAAAAGAGTAAATTAATTAATGGCAATGCACCCCTAACCATATTTGGAATAGTAGTTGCCGCTGTAGCCCTCAAGTTGGTGCCAAACTGCTCAGCTCCCATGGTAATGAAAATAGCCCAGAAACCAGTGCTAAAGCCTAAGACACCACATATTAAATACATTCTGGCATCACTATTATTATACCCGCTATAAAATAGTATCAACGTAGCAATACACAGCAAGTAAAACGAAAGCAACGCTTTTTTTCTACTTTTAAAATACTGACTCACTAACCCAATTAAAATATCTCCAATTGCAATTCCTACATAAGCAAACATGATTGCTTTACCACTTTCAATATGATTATCGCCGTACAATTCACTAGCAAATCTATTGCTCAGGTTTACCAATATTCCTATTACATACCAAGTTGGCAATCCGATTAAAATAGCCAATGCATATTTTTTAAATCTTTTACTATTATTAAAAAACATTAAAAAATTTCCGCGTTGAATTCCTTCTTGGTGCTTTACATTAGTAAACATGCCACTCTCTGCAACAGATATTCGCATTAATAATAATCCAATTCCTAATCCACCACCAATTTTATAACATAGCCTCCAATCATTGGTAGTTTTATAAATAAAATAAGCAAATACAGCTCCAAATAAACCAATACCTGCAACCAATGAAGTTCCTACTCCTCTTTTTTCTTTTGGTAGTAACTCACTTACAAGTGTAATACCCGCGCCCAATTCGCCCGCTAAACCAACACCAGCAACAAATCTAGCCCAAGCGTATTGATCAACTGTTTGCACATATCCTGTAAAAAAATTAGCAATAGAGTACATAGCTATTGAACCAAATAATACACTTAATCTTCCTTTTTTATCGCCAATAGTTCCCCATAAAATTCCGCCAATTAACAAGCCTACCATTTGCCAATTAATTATTTTTGTACTAGCAGCAATTACTTGAATTTTATCACTTAAATCTATACCTATCCCTTGCAAACTAGGTTCTCTAACAATTGTAAATAACAACAAATCATAAATGTCTACAAAATAGCCCAAAGCTGCTACTATAACTGGTAGCGAAAAAATACCTACTTTTTTTGCTGTAATACTATTCATTTAAGGTGCAATTTTATGTGATTAAGATAACTGATTTTCGCACAATTATTTTTTCTATTCTTCTACAAAATTCAAATCTTTTCCAAATGTTTCCTTAATACTTATTGCTGCTATAATTGCAATACTCATCAACAATGCGCCTGTAATCCATCCTCCTGTTATATAACTTCCCGTATAATCCCTCAATGTTTTAAACAATAAGATAATCAATGGTAAAGCTCCTCTTACCATATTGGGTACCGAAATTGCGGCTGTAGCTCGCAAATTTGTCCCAAATTGTTCTGCACTCATTGTAATATACACCACAGAAAATCCAGTACCAAATCCTAATCCTGCACATATCCAATACATTCCTTGTGCAGTTCCTCCTTGTTGCATAAAATACAGTACCATAAATAAAATGGTTATTCCGTAAAAAATGAACAATGCTTTTTTTCTGCTTTTTAAATAATTACTCAACAAACCAACAGATATATCTCCAAAAGCGATGGCTGTATATTGATACATAATTGCTTTACCCGGATCAATATTCTGTATGCCAAATACTTCACCAAATTTGTCTGAAAAAGTTACCAATACGCCAATTACAAACCATGCTGGAATTCCAATTAAAATACATTTCAAATACTTTAAAAATCTATCTTTATTATTGAATAACATCCAAAAATTTCCACGTACTACTTTGGTTTCCTTTAATTTACTATATAATCCACTTTCAAAAATGCTTACTCTCAATACTAGCAAAGCCAATCCCAATCCACCTCCTATAAAATAACAAGTACGCCAATCGAAATTTTCTTTCAGAAAAAATGCTAGCACTGCACCAACTATACCAAACCCTGCTATAACAGAGGAAGCAATTCCTCTTTTTTCTTTTGGAAGTAATTCACTTACCAATGTAATACTTGCACCTAATTCTCCAGCCAAGCCTATACCAGCAATAAATCGCATTAAAGTATATTGAGGAACAGTGGTTACAAAACCATTAGCAATATTGGCTAAAGAATACATTAAAATAGATCCAAAAAGCACACTTAATCTTCCCTTCTTATCACCCATTATACCCCAAATAATTCCGCCTATTAATAAACCAATCATTTGTATACTAATGATTATTTCTCCTTGGTGCAGAACCTCTTCGGCATTTAATCCCATTGAAATTAAACTTGGTTTACGAATAATTCCAAATAATAATAAATCATAAACATCAACAAAAAAGCCCAAAGCTCCTACAAGAACTGGCAGAGAAAAAATGCCGTATACGCGTTGTGAAGTTTGCAATTATTTTTTCTTATTAAAAACCAACTTAATAATAACAGGTGCGGTTGTTATTAAAACAATACCCAAGACAATTATTTCTAAATGCAATTTTAAATCAAAACCAAATTGTGAAAGAATCCACTTTTGTAAAAAGTGGCCGGCAATTAACATACTACTTACCCAAGCAACACTTCCTATTATATTAAAAAAAATAAATTTCTTTCTATTCATATCTACTATACCTGCAACAATTGGAGCAAATGTTCTTACAATAGGAATAAACCTTGCAATTATAATAGCACCTCCGCCATGCTTTTCATAAAACTCATGTGCCTGTGTAAGGAATCTTTGTTTAAAAAAGAAATTGTCTTTCCATTCGTGCATAGTATGTCCTACTCTTTTACCAAACCAATATCCTGTTGCATTTCCTAAAATTCCAGCTATTGAAATAAATATCATCAATTGTAAAATATCTAAGTACTCATTTCCAGTCGGAATAAATTCGTTGGCAATATTGGTACTGTATATACCTGCAACAAATAACAAACTATCGCCAGGTAAAAAGAATCCAGCAAACAAACCTGTTTCGGCATACACAACAAATAGTATTAACCACAAACCACCATGCTCAATATAAAACTGTGGTTGTAATAATTGTGTCCAATGAAATTCCATCAATATTTGGAGTAGCATAATTTAAAGCTTTCTAATAATTAATTTGTTGATTCTGGTAACAACTCTCCTTCCCATTTACTAACAACACTTGTTGCCAATGCATTTCCTAGAACATTGGTTCCTGTTCTAAACATATCGCAAAAATGATCTATCGGTAAAATTAATGCAACACCTTCTGGTGGAATTTTAAACATTGCACAAGTTGCTAAAACAATAATTAATGAAGCTCTAGGCACGCCCGCAATCCCTTTACTAGTAAGCATTAATACCAATAACATGGTAAGCTGCTCTCCTATTGGCATATGAATTCCGTAAGCTTGAGCAATAGCTAAACTAGCAAATGTCATATACATCATACTTCCATCTAAATTAAAAGAGTACCCTAGAGGTAGAATAAATGATACAATTTTATTTTTACATCCAAATCGCTCTAACTCTTCTGTCAACTTTGGAAAAACTGCCTCACTACTTGTTGTACTAAATGCAACCAATAATGGGTTAGCAATATGCTTTAATAAACTTTTTAATCTTTTTCCTAAAATAAAGTATCCTACAGTGCATAATATAATCCAAAGAATTGAAATGCCTAAAACAAAGTATCCAAAATATATAAAGTAAAAACTAAAAATACTTAACCCTTTTTCTGCTACTACTGCAGCCAAGGTTCCAAAAACTCCAAATGGTGCAAAGTTCATTACATAGCCAACAATCTTTAATATAATATGAGCAACTATATCCAATGCTTTAATAACAGGCTTTGAATAATCTCCCAAATTAGCAGCAGCCACTCCAAACAAAATGGAGAAAATAACTATCTGTAAAATTTCATTGGTACTCAATGCTTCAAAAATGCTTGAAGGAACAACGTGTTCTATAAATTTTTGTAAAGAAAATTCAGTTGTTTTACCCATTAAATCTTTTAACCCAGCAGTATCTGCCTGAGATAAATCGATATAAGTACCTGGCTTAAAATAATTTACTAAAACCATTCCAACCAATAAACTCACCAATGATGCACTAATAAACCAAAGCATTGCTTTACCGCCTACTCTTCCAACTGCTTTTAAGTCGCCCAGCTTTGCAATTCCAACTACTAAAGTGGTAAATACCAATGGTGCAATAATGGTTTTAACAAGCCTAATAAATATAGTACCTAGTAATTTTATGTTTTTAGCAAATGCTGTAATTGTTTCCGGTGCGGCAGTTTCATGCACAGCATAACCCACCACTATCCCCAAAACCATGGCAATTAAAATAAAAATCGTTAGCTTATTCTTCATCCATTAGGTATTTGAAAGGGCAATATAACCGTTAAATCTCAAAAACCCCATTACCTATTAGTATAAAATTTTTAATGATAGAAAGCAATTAAATGCCTATTTTGCTTCATCAATTGTAATATGAACCCAATTAATTAAACTATGAGTTTATTCAGAAAAAAATCGCTCACTGCAATGCTAGCGCATACGAATGATTCCGAAAATGGTTTAAAACGAACCTTAGGAGCTGGCAATCTAATTGCTCTTGGAATTGGTGCCATTATTGGTGCGGGATTATTTGTAAGAACCGCAGCTGCTGCAGGACAAGCTGCTGGACCAGCTGTAACTATTTCTTTTATTATTGCAGCCGTTGGTTGTGCTTTTGCAGGACTTTGTTATGCAGAATTTGCAGCTATGATACCTATTTCAGGAAGCGCATATGCTTATTCCTATGTTACCCTTGGGGAACTAGTTGCATGGATTATTGGCTGGGCTTTAATTATGGAATATGCACTAGGTGCAGCAACTGTTTCTATTGCTTGGAGTGAGTATTTAAACAAATTATTTGGAGGAACCATCCCCTATGAATGGTGTCACTCCCCATTTGAAAGTTTTACCGACTCGGCAGGTATTTTGCATCAAGGCTTGATGAATGCCCCTGCTTTAGTAATTTTATTATTAATTACGCTTTTACTAATTAAAGGAACACAAGAGTCTGCCATTGTTAACGCAATCATTGTATTTATTAAAGTAGCCATTGTTCTACTTTTTATTGCAATTGGATGGCAGTTTATTAAACCTGAAAATCATACTCCATACTTAATTCCTGAAGGAACTGCAGCTGTTGTAGACAGTGCCGGAAAAGTAATTGCAGATTATACTCCTTTTAACAAACACGGATGGGGCGGGGTTTTAGGTGGAGCAGCAATTGTATTCTTTGCCTTTATAGGTTTTGATGCCGTTTCTACTGCTGCTCAAGAAGCTAAGAACCCTAAAAGAGATATGCCAATAGGAATTCTTGGTTCGTTAGTCGTATGTACTATATTATATATTTTATTTGGACACGTTCTTACTGGGGTTGCTAACTGGAAAGATTTTGTTGATCCAGAAAAAGGTCGTGAAGCTTCAGTTGCTTATGCAATATCTACTTATATGATTGGATATGGCTGGTTGGCCAAAGCTGTTACTATTGCTATTCTTGCAGGATTCTCTTCTGTAATATTAGTAATGCTAATGGGGCAGAGTAGAATTTTCTACTCAATGAGTAATGATGGATTAATACCTAAAGCTTTTGGAGAATTACATCCAAAATTCAAAACGCCTTATAAAGCCAATATCATTTTATTTATTTTTGTAGGATTATTTGCAGCTTTTGTACCAGGGCATGTTGCTGGTGATTTAACATCATTCGGAACATTATTTGCCTTTGTATTGGTAAGTATTGGTGTTTGGGTTTTAAGGGTTAAATCTCCTGAAATAGAACGCCCATTTAAAACGCCACTAGTTCCAGTGGTTTGTACTTTAGGTGTTCTTATATGTTCATCAATGATATTTGTTTTAGATGCAACAACACTTAAAGTAGCTTTTGGATGGATGGCACTAGGTTTAGTCGTTTATTTCCTTTACAGCAAAAAAAGGAGCAAACTGCAAAATCCAAGTGATATCATTCCACATGCTTCTGATTTCGAAAAACATTAATTTTTATAGCTTTTATTTCAAACCGCTTCGATTCAAATCGGGCGGTTTTTTTATATATCATCGTTGGCTACTAAGCTAGTATGCGTTAATTTTGCAATTCTTAATTCATAAATCTTACATATGGGAAGAATTTTTGAAGTACGTAAAGCAAGCATGTTTGCCCGTTGGGATAAAATGGCTAAAAATTTTACCCGTATTGGTAAGGAAATTGTAATTGCTGTAAAGGCAAATGGACCAGATACTGCTACCAACCCAGCTTTACGCAGGTGCTTTCAAAATGCAAAAAGTGTTGGCATGCCTAAAGACCGTGTAGAAGCTGCTATTAAAAGAGCAATGGGTAAAGATACCTCTAGCTACGAAGAAATATTGTACGAAGGATACGCACCTCATGGTGTTGCATTGTTAGTAGAAACAGCAACTGATAACCACGTTCGTACAGTAGCCAATGTAAAAAGTCATTTTAATAAAGGTCATGGTGCTCTTGGAAATAGCGGAAGTGTAAGTTTTCAATTTAAGAAAATGGGTGTTTTTAAATTGAAATTAGAAGGTTTGGATTTAGATGAAATGGAATTAGATTTAATAGACCACGGATTAGATGAATTGGGAGAAAGTAACGACGATGATGGTACTGAGATATTAGTATTACGTTGCGAGTTTACCGATTTTGGGAAATTACAAAAAGCATTAGAAGATAAAAACCTTGTAACAATTAGTGCTGAACTAGAATGGATTCCAACAATTACAGTTCCTATGACAGATGAACAAGCCGAGGATGTTAGTAAACTAATTGAAAGACTTGAGCAAGACGAAGACGTGAATAAAGTTTTTCATAATATGGCTTAGGAATTATGAATGATGAGTTATGAATGATGAATTATGAGTTATGCAACTGAATATGAACATTCAATTATACTATTTGATGGAGTGTGTAATTTATGCACTAATAGTGTTCAGTTTATTATTCGAAATGATCCTAAGCAACATTTTCGATTTGCATCACAACAAAGTGATATTGGCAAAGCACTGTTAGCTAAATATAATATTGATATTTACAAAACTGATTCACTTGTTTTAATAGATCAGGGAAAAGTTTATCAAAAATCAACAGCTGCTTTAAGAATTGCAAAACAACTCTCAAATGGTTTGAGTTTGTTGTATATTTTTATAATAGTTCCACCATTTATAAGAAATCCCATATATGATTTCATAGCAGGTAATCGTTACAAATGGTTTGGAAAAAAAGAAGAGTGTTGGATTCCTACCCCAGCATTAAAAAGTCTTTTTCTAGATAATAATTAATTTGCTTGATACTCAACTCTTAATGTTATAGAAGCAGTTTTTTCTTTGGAGCTTGTATTGAAAGAACCCCCGTAACTGAAATTTTCATTGTCATTCTTTCCTGTAATTTGAAATACACCCATTGTTGCTTTTTTAAGTGACCCTAAATTAGCGGATGAACTCTTTGCAATTGTTTCTGCTCTTAGCTTTCCATCTTCGGCAGCTTTAGCTAATAAATCGATTTTTAGTTCATTTAATTTACTATAATAATAGGCAGGTTTGAGAGAATTAAATTCAATGCCTTTTTGTAGTAACTCAGTAACTTCTCGTGAAACTTTTTCAACCAATCTAATATTTCGCGAATCAACTTTTACTACATCGGTTAATACATAACCGCTAAAAACAGATTTAGTATTTCTGCCAGAAGCATCAAACTCAGCTTGAAAATTTTTTTGAA
>JBKJQV010000301.1:0-5382 GCA_046593815.1 Sediminibacterium sp.
CTCAAAAAAATGATCAGATTCAACTACATGTTTTGTTACTTGAATCTGATCATTTTTTTGAGGACATGCAATATTACTTTTTGTTCGCACCATTAAGTAGTATTGCATGTCCTCAAAAAAATGATCAGATTCAACTACATGTTTTGTTACTTGAAATAAAATAGCAACTGATATAACAATCCAAATAATGATAAAAATTAAAGCTATAACTATAGTTAATGGTGGAAGTTTTTTAGACACTACCCTAATCAAATAAATTGAAACATTAAATCCAAAAAAATAAACTAGCAATGTTATTAAATGACGACTTGCTATGGGACTATAGCATGCATCCCATAAGTCTGAAGCTTCTTTAAAAGATAATTTGTGAAAGCTCAACCCGATTAAAAATACGATTTCAGAAAGTATATAAAAAACATAGATAATTGAATCTGTTAAGCCTATAATCTTCTCGAATAATTTAAATAATTTCCAAATAGTAAATAAAATAAAAATAGAAAATAATAAAAAAACACACGCTATAAATATATCCTCCATATTTTAAACTATTCTTTATTGTTCAACATTTAAATCAAACCCTCCCATTCTTTATCTCCTCCACAACTCCAGGATCTAATAAAGTAGAAATATCTCCTAAATTTTCGGTTTCACCTTCTGCAATTTTGCGAAGAATACGGCGCATTATTTTTCCGCTCCTGGTTTTGGGTAATCCACTTACAAACTGAATTTTATCTGGCTTTGCAATAGCCCCAATCATTCTGGTAACTGTTTGTAAAATATCTCTACGAACCATATCGCCAGTGCCATGTGTATCTGCCGAGTGAGAACCCTGATAAATTACATACGCATAAATTCCTTGCCCCTTTACATCATGCGGATAACCCACAACCGCACTCTCTACAACTCCTGCATGCATGTTCAATGCATTCTCTACTTCTGCAGTACCAATCCTATGTCCGCTTACATTCAACACATCATCTACCCTACCAGTAATTCTATAATTACCATCTTTATCTCTTAATGCTCCATCACCTGTAAAATATAAATCCTTGTAGGTTGCAAAATAATTGGTTCTACATCTTTCATGATCGCCGTAAGTAGTTCTTAAAATGCCTGGCCATGGTGCTTTTATACAAAGGTTACCTGATATAGTTTCGCCATCTTCTCCAACTACTTCTTTCCCATTTTCATCTACCAAAATCATTTGCACTCCTGGCATGGGCAATGTTGCCCAGCTTGGTTTTGCTGGGGTAATTCCTGCCAAATTACTTATTAAACAAGCGCCAGTTTCTGTTTGCCACCATGTATCAACAATCGGGCATTTTTTCTTTCCAATATTCTCATCATACCAGTGCCATGCTTCTTCATTAATGGGTTCACCTACTGTTCCCAATACTTTTAATGATGTTAAATTTTTCCCTTGCAATGGTCCCAAACCAAAACTCATTAAGCTTCTGATAGCAGTTGGGGCAGTATATAAAATATTTACTTTGAATTTGTCTACTATATCCCAAAACCTACCGGCATCTGGAAATGTAGGAACTCCTTCAAATAAAACAGAAGTAGCACCAGCACTTAATGGACCATATAAAATATAACTATGCCCTGTGATCCAACCAATATCGGCAGTACAAAAATGAATTTGTTCTGGCTGATATTGAAACACATTTACAAATGTATAATTGGCATAAATCATATATCCGCCACAGGTATGAACTACTCCCTTTGGTTTTCCTGTACTACCAGAAGTATATAAAATAAATAAAGGATCTTCTGCATCCATTTCTTCGGCCTCAATAAAAGTAATACCTAGATCTTCCACTCGCTGCATTTCATCTTCCCACCAAATATCTCTTCCTTTAATCATAGATACTGGTGTTCTAGTTCTTGTACAAACAATTACTTTTTTAATAGTTTTATTTCCTATCAACGCATCATCTATCACACTTTTTAAAGGAATGTCTTTTGCGCCTCTGTATGCACCATCGCAGGTAATAATAAATGTTGCTTGAGCATCTTCTAATCGGTCTGCAATACTTTGAGCAGAAAATCCACCAAACACTACACTATGTATTGCTCCTATTCTTGCACAAGACAACACTGCAATGGCTAATTGAGGAATCATTCCCATATAAATACAAACCCTATCTCCTTTTTGTACTCCATTGTTTTTTAAAACATGGGCAAACTGACAAACTTTTTCGTGTAATTTTTTATAGGTTAAAATCCTGCTTTTTTCATCTGGAGAATTGGGCTCCCAAATAATTGCAGGCTGATTGGGTTGAGTAAGCAAATGCCTATCCAAACAATTCTCCGTAATATTTAATGTAGCACCTTTAAACCATTCAATTTTAGGTTCAGAAAAATTCCAGTTTAACACATCTTCTTTGCTTTTCCATTTTTTCTTCCAAATAAAGTGATTAGCAATATCTTCCCAAAAACCAGCAGGATCTTCAATGCTGTGTTTATATGCTGCTTTATATTCTTCTAAACTCTTAATTTGATAAGGGTATTTCATAACAAACAATTTCTGGTATAAATATACGGCAATACTTGCTTGGCAATATGCAACTTTTGATGTAAGTTGAACACTCATTTATGCCAATGGACAATTCAAAAAAGTTAAGACAAGTTATTGCAGCATCGTCTATGGGTACGCTCATAGAATGGTACGATTTTTATATTTTTGGAAGTTTAGCAACTGTAATCGCTAGTCAATTTTTCCCAAAAACAAATCCAACAGCAGCATTACTTTCAACATTGGCCACTTTTGCAGCAGGATTTATAGTAAGACCATTTGGTGCATTATTTTTTGGCAGACTAGGAGATTTAATTGGTCGGAAACATACGTTCTTACTTACGCTAATCATAATGGGTGGATCTACTTTTGCAATTGGTCTTATTCCTAGTTTTGATTCCATTGGATATGCTGCTCCCATTTTAGTTTTAATACTAAGACTCTTACAGGGATTGGCTTTGGGAGGAGAATATGGTGGCGCAGCAACTTATGTGGCTGAACATTCTCCCGAACATAAAAGAGGTTATTATACTTCGTGGATACAAACTACAGCAACACTTGGTTTATTTGTTTCTCTTGGAGTGATATTACTTACCAGACATAGTTTAGATGCCGATGCTGCAAAATCAATAGCAAAATTTAACGATTGGGGTTGGAGAATTCCTTTTTTAGTATCGATCGTTTTAGTGGGACTTTCTATTTATATCCGCCTAAAAATGCAGGAGTCGCCATTATTTACAGAGCTTAAGGCTGCAGGTAAAACCTCCATCAACCCTATTAAAGAAAGTTTTGGAAACAAAACAAATTTAAAAATGGTTTTACTGGCTTTATTCGGAGCCACAATGGGACAAGGTGTTGTATGGTACACTGGTCAATTTTACGCACAATCATTTATAGAAAACGTTTGCAAAATCGATTTCGATCAAAGTAGAACCATACTTATATGGGCCATTTTATTTGGCACTCCTTTCTTTGTAATTTTTGGAGCTTTGAGTGATAAAATAGGCCGAAAATGGATCATGATGGGAGGAATGTTTTTAGCCATAATTTCTTATCAATATTTATTTAAACAACTAATACAATTATCTGATACAAATAGTAGCGTAGAATTGGTAAATGAAAAAACAGTAAAATCAAATAGACAGATTCTTTCTAATTCTGACACTATAAAAACTGTTACAAATATTCATCAATTCCAAAATGGTATTACCCTTTCATCAACATCAAAAGATACTTTATACGTAAACGGAAAAAAGCAATTAGCAGCAACTGTTCCCAAAATTGTAAAAACAGTAGGCAATGAAATTTATTGGAAAATGGTACTCATTGTTTTTGTAATGATTATTTATGTAACCATGGTATATGGACCAATTGCGGCTTTTTTAGTTGAATTATTTCCTACTAAAATAAGGTACACTTCTATGTCGCTGCCTTATCATATTGGCAATGGCGTTTTTGGAGGACTCACTCCTTTTGTTGCAACATTACTCACAACTATTTATACCAGTAATTTATTAGTAGGCTTAATGTACCCAATAATTGTTGCTTCTATATGCCTGATAATTGGCACTATTTACATACAAAATAAAATTGACCCTCCTGTAACGGAATAAAAAAATATTATGAATCAATTAAAAAAATATGCAGGTTTAATTTGGATAGTTCTTGGCCCAATTGCTATGTATTATTTAATTATAACAGCAGCTGAACAAATTATTGCAAAACCAGGAATAGATACTAAAATTCAATGGGCAGTATTCGGAATTGTGTTTTTACCAATTGCATTCGGACTAATGCTTTTTGGTTACTATGCTTTTAAAGGCGAGTACGATAATTAGCAGTAAGTTCTTATAAACGATGTTGGATTCATTACGGGTAATAATGGAGTAGCTTTTTTAAAATCTTTATCATTATTGGTAATCAAAAAATTAACTTTCTTTGAATTTAGTACAGTATAATACTGAATTGCATCTTCTAAATCAGCGAAACCTGCAGCTAAGGCTTGTTTAATGACATTATTATCAGGATTTATTATTGTGCAGATATCAATAAGGTAGCCAAGGTATTTTAGTTGGTTGAATTTTGATGTTTTGTACTTTTCCAAAACGTAAACGATAGTTACAAAACAAGATGATGAAGTATATAAACCACATTTACCTTTTTCGCCCATTAATAGAATTTCTTGAGATGTTTTAAAGTTAATTTCTCTTTCACAGAAAACATCAAGAACAATATTAGTATCAATAAAAAGATTATAAGCCATGTTTCTTCGCTAAGTAGTCTTCTTTGAATTTTTTTAATTCGAAATCTGCAGGTATTTTGTCTTTTAATATTCCACTCATGGCCTCCACCCTATAAATATTTTTATTATCCTTTGCATCAAAATCATTAAAAAATGCCTGAACCATTTGGCTAACACTACTTCCTTTTTGTTTTGAGATAAGTTTAGCTTTCATAATGGTTTTTTCGTCCATGCTCAATGTCAACTTTTTTGTCATAAAAAGTATTTTGTTAAAGATACGTATAAATAAATACGATACGTGTAAGAATCAATGTTTTTTAACTATTTTGCAGTAGTTATGTCAATTGAAATCAACAATCTAACCAAAATATATGGCGAACAAAAAGCCGTAAACAATATTTCTTTTACTATTAATAAAGGAGAAATAGTTGGATTTTTAGGTCCAAATGGTGCTGGAAAAAGCACTACCCTAAAAATTATCACAGGTTATTTATCAGCAACTAGCGGATCAGTTAAAGTAGCAGGATTAGATATTGCAACACACTCAATTGAATGCAAACAGAAAATTGGATACCTGCCCGAATCTAATCCCTTGTACTCTTTTACATACATATCGAGGTAC
>JBKJQV010000368.1:0-11063 GCA_046593815.1 Sediminibacterium sp.
CAATACCATTTTCTCAAATGGTTCTATGAGGTACAGAGAATTAGAGCCAGGTTTATGGATCATTCTTACCGAAATGGAGTTTAAAAAAAATGTTTGCACCAAAGCTTTATATGATGGTGAGCCTTGTGATTACTATTTTCTTTCACATTTCAGTTATACTTCACTAGTTGAAAAAATTTCTATTAATAATATAAAGATACCTAAAGTAGGGTGGTCTTTATACAGGCCAGGTACAGAAATAGCAGCCTATTTTAATAAAGGAGATAAGGGTATATTTTTTAATTTTATTTTTAGTAGTACTTGGTTTTATAAAAATATTTCTATTGACGATTTATCGCACCAAAGCGATTTGAAACAATACATTAATTCCGACGAATCGTATATTGTTTGGAAAGATTTAATTCAAAATTCAAAAGAACAGGTAAAAAGTATTACAGAATTACTGCAAACTCCTAAAAATAACCCTATTGCTTCGCTTTCAATTAAAGCAAAATGTTTTCAAATAATTAGTGATTTTTTTATCAGCATTACCGACTTAAAGATGGCACATGGTTTAAATAATGTTCCAAATAATGAAAAAAGTCATTTAGCCAATGCAGAAAAAATTATTTTGGAATCTCTAACAAGTAAATTCCCGGGCATTGAATTGATTGCTCAAAAAGTAAATATGAGCCCTACAAAACTAAAAATGCTTTTTAAAGAGGTTTACGGGAAAAGCATGTTTCAGTATTATCAAGAAAAACAAATGAATATTGCTTCTGAACTTTTACAAACCCGTTCTAAAACAGTAACAGAAGTAGCCGATATATTGGGGTATGAAAATCCTGGTAATTTTACAAAAGCATTTAAAAAAGTATACAATATTCTTCCATCTCAAATTTGCGAAAGTCCTATTGCACAAGTTTAATGTCGTATTCGGCTAGAATTAATAACGGCTGTTCAAATATCTTTGAATCTTATATTGAAATAAAATTTAGATTTTTCTCCTTTAAATAATTAAATAGTCTCAGTTTTCTTTTATAATCGGGGGGTGTTAAAGGTCAGCTGATAAAATGTCTCGCTCAGGCGAGACATTTTTATTTTCATGTAACTTTCTTACCTTTTATCCGTTCAATACCCATAAATAGGAAAATAAAAAATGAAACAATTTCTTGGAATGTTGGGATTATCCCTAATAACCATTAACCTTAATGCGCAAATATTTATATCTGGTAAAGTAATCGATGAAAAACTAAAACCAATTAAAAGTATTACAATTCTGCTTTTTAAAAAGTCTGACTCATCACTAGTAAAATCAGCTATTACCAATGATACTGGAACTTTTACATTAGAAGTACCCAATGCCCAATTTTATAAGCTTTCTATCACTGGAATTGGAGATCAAAAATACTTTCAAGAAATTCATGCAAATGGCGCCTCTATTCAATTGCCTGATATTAAGTTAAACACTAACGTAAATACTCTTGCAGAAGTAACGGTTACTTCTCTGAAACCATTCCTAGAACAAAGAGCTGATAAGCTAGTAGTAAACGTAGAAAATAGCGCCACTGCAGCAGGTTCAACTGCATTAGAAATTTTACAAAAAGTACCAGGCGTAATTGTTATGAATGAAAAAATTACCATGCCTGGTAAAAGTAGTGTAGGTATTTTGATTGATGGAAAAGCTTCGCAGTATACAGATATCAATAATATATTGGCTTCAATGGGTGCTAACAATATCGAAAAAATTGAAGTAATGGCTAACCCAGGTGCTCGTTATGATGCACAAGGCGGAGCATTAATTAATATAATTCTAAAAAAGAATGCCAATTTAGGAACCAATGGAACTGTTTCAATTGCAGGTTCAACTGGAATATACGAAATGGGAAAAGATGGGGTTGATAGAAAATACAATCGCCTTAGTCCAGCATTCACTATCAATCATAGAAAAGGCAAATGGAACACCTTTGGTAATGCCAATTTCTTTCATCGTAATTTTTTTGATTACAGTGAGTTTGATCGATTAATTACTCCATATCGTTTTTTTCAAACTAATTACAGTCCCGCTAACAGAAACTCTATTAATTACAGAGCTGGAGTAGATTATTATGCCGATAAAAAAAATACTTTTGGTTTATTAGTGCGCGGTTTTAATTTTAAAGGAACAACCGAAACAGTTAATAATACAACTCAGAGTAATGCATCAACAGGGCAAGAATTGAGCAAATTTCAAACCTTAATTAATAGCGATGTAAAACGAGATAATCTTGGTGCAAATCTAAACTGGAAACATGAGTTTGATTCATCCGACCATTTCATCAATATGGATATCGATTACTCTTCTTTTCAATTAAAAAATAATAGCGAGATTATCAATAAACTATCTAATGGATCATCATATACTAACAATCAATTCGTAGATAACCCAGTGCAGTTCTTAGTTTTAAAAACTGATTTTGTAAAACCGTATAGTAAAACCAAAATCCTTGAAATAGGCGCTAAGTCGAGCTTTGCAACAATCAATAACTATCTTACTTTCAAGAGTTCAGGATTTATTGATCCAAAAAGAAGCGTAGACTTCGAATACAAAGAAAATATCAATGCGGGTTATATTAATTTTAAACAACAGTTAATTGAAAAATGGGAATTAATTACTGGACTAAGAGCTGAACAAACTATTGCAATAGGAAAAACTAAGGGCGGTGAAGTGCTCAATCGAAATTATATACAACTCTTTCCTTCTATATTTTTAACTAGAAAAATTACCAAAGATATTTCTACTAATATTCAATATGTTCGAAGAGTAAATAGACCTAGTTACCAACAACAAAATCCGTTTATTGAATATTTAGATTCGCTCACTTATACTAAAGGCAATCCTTTAATCAGGCCTGAAATTTCCGATCAATTTAAAATTGGTTTAACTTATCAAAACCAACCGTTCTTTTCTATTAGTTATAATAAAACAACTGATGTAATTTTCGAAAATGCTCCAAAGCAAGATGGTAATCTAACATTTACCACACCCGAAAACCTCGCTCAATTTAATAATGTAGTTTTTGAATTAAATTTCCCCTTGAATTTTGGTAAAAAAATCAGCGGTTTTGGAGGTAATCAATTTATTTGGAATAGCTATAAAGCCGATTATTTAGGTGGAGTGTACGACAGAAATAAATGGAACTGGCAAGCATACTGGCAGGTTGCATATAAGCCTAGGTCTGATTGGAATTTTGAAATATCCGGTTTTTATACTACTGCTTTCTTAAATGAATTTATTACTATTAGTGAATTGGGAAACTTGAATTTTGCCATTCAAAAAACCATACTAGAAAAGAAGGGAAGAATAACACTCAACTTTAATGATATCCTGTTTTCACAAAAAACGCGCGGACAATTACAATACCAGATTATTGATTTATCATTTCGTCAATGGAATGAATCCCGTAATGTTCGTTTATCATTCACTTATTCATTCGGAAACCAAAAATTACAAGCAAGCAGAGCTAGGAGTACTGGTTCAGACGCAGAATTGAACCGTGTAAAGACAAATTAAGCCATTCATCCCCCAAGTACGACAAAATGCCACGGAAATTCTGTGGCATTTCTTTTGCAATCTTTGAACAAATAATACAACAAACGATTAACTTACATCAAATTTTAAAATTTTATGAGCACAAAAAACATTACCCTAATTGTTATTGCCGGTTTAGTTCTTTTGCTAGGCGGATGCGGCTGCAATGGTTATAATGGATTAGTTACACAAGATGAAACTGTTAGCAAAGCATGGAATAACGTACAAAGTGATTACCAGCGTAGAGCCGATTTGATTCCTAATCTAGTGAACACTGTAAAAGGTGAAGCTAATTTTGAGCAATCAACTTTAGAAAATGTAGTAAAAGCAAGAGCAAGCGCTACACAAATGAAGGTTGATGCAAAAGACCTTACTCCTGAAAAATTAAAAGAATTTCAAGCTTCTCAAGGTCAATTATCGCAAGCTTTAGGTCGTTTATTAATGGTAACTGAAAACTATCCTAATCTTCGAGCCAATGATGCTTTCCGTGGTTTGCAAGCACAATTAGAAGGAACTGAGAATAGGATCAAAGTTTCTAGAAATGATTTTAATGCAGCAGTAGCAGATTACAATATTAAAGCAAGATCTTTTCCAATGAATATTTTAGCTGGTTTAACTGGCTTTAAAGTTAAGGAAGGATTTAAAGCTGAAGCTGGATCTGAAAAAGCGCCTGAAGTAAAATTCTAATTCAAAAGCATGTTCGGATTATTCCAAAAAAAACCTGTTGAGTATTTTTCTGAAGAGCAGAAAGCTGCAATTGTAGAAGCTATACGTAATGCTGAACTTCGCACTAGTGGCGAAGTTCGCATATATGTAGAAAGCAAATGTAAGTTGGTGAATCCTGTTCATAGAGCAAAAGAAATCTTTGATAGTTTACAGATGGATAAAACCGATCAACGCAACGCAGTTCTTTTATATGTAGCTATGAAAGATCGACAGTTAGCAGTTTATGGTGATGAGGGAATTCACAATAAAGTAGGTGACACTTTTTGGAATGCGGCAGTAAAAAATATGCTAATGCATTTTAATAAGCAGAATTATACTGATGGGTTGATTAAAATTATACATGATATTGGAGAAGCATTGGTAGCTCATTTTCCTTATGATAAAATGGGAGACAAAAATGAATTGCCAGACGATATTGTGTTCGGAAAATAATTACAAAGTCACTTTAAACATGAAGAAATTATTTTTCATCTTACTATTATCTTTTATTGGATTATTGAGTAATGCACAAAATGTATTACCCAAGCCCAATCCGCCGCATTTGGTAAATGATGCCGCTGGAGTTTTATCTTCAGATCAAGTAACTATACTAGAACAAAAGTTAGTTGCATTAGACGATAGTACGTCTAATCAAATTGCTGTTGTTTTAATTAAAACACTAGATGGGGCGGCAATTGAAGATTATGCACAAAAATTATTTCGAGAATGGGGTATTGGGAATAAAAAAACAAATAATGGTATCCTCATTATTGCGGCTATCGACGATCGCAAAATGTGGATCACTATTGGCTATGGTTTAGAAGGAGCTATTCCAGATATTACAGCTTCGAGTATTTACAGAAATGAAATGACCCCTTCTTTTAAAGAAGGGAATTATTACAGAGGAATTGATAATGCCATCAATGCTTTATCTAAGGCAGCCGTAGGTGAATATAAAGTTAAAAGAGAAAAAAAATTAACTGGTAAAGGTGCTGGATCTTTAATCACTTTCTTATTTATTTTGTTTGTAGTATTAATGTTAGTTGGCCGTAGTGGTGGTAGTGGAGGCGGAGGTATGATGAGTAGAAATGGAGCTGGAAATATTGCTTCAGCTTTATTATGGTCGTCTATTTTAGGAGGAGGTAACCGCGGTGGTGGCGGAGGAGGTGGTTTTGGTGGTGGAGGCGGAGGCTTCGGAGGCTTCGGTGGAGGAAGTAGCGGCGGCGGCGGTGCAGGTGGCGGCTGGTAATAATTATTACATGAGTAGGTTTCTATATTTTATTCTGTTTTTAATTAATTGCAACTATTTGTTAGCACAACAGTTTGAAGTGCTTCATACTCAAAAAATTATTACTACAGTTCATATTCCTCAACAAGAAATGCTCATACAATCCGAAATGAGTAAGAATACTTTGTATTCTATTTACTCAAAAAATAAAACAGGATACAAGCTTCAATCGCAATTAAAATCAATAACAGGAAAGTTTAATTTATTTGGACAAGAACAGGTATTTAATTCTAATGATACAAGTTCATTAAATATTGAGGGAGGTAAAGCCATAAAGAATTTATTGAATCATTCTCGAGAAATTACAATTCAAAACAATCAAATAATTAACGATTTAAATGATTCATCTGATTTATTTTTTTCAGTGATCAATGAAGATGTTGCAAAATACATGTTAACTATTCCAGTAGATAAAATTCGTTTGGGATTTAGCTGGTCCGACTCTTTAATTACTGATAAAAGTCAATCAGTTAAAGAATACTATATTTCAAAAATTACCAGCAAAACTTTTGAAGTAACTGAGTACTCAAGCATTAAAAAAGTAGTAGTATTAAGTCAAAACAATCAAACCGTAAAGCAAGATTTAAAAGGCTATGCTACTTCTATTAGATGGTATAACCTTGCAACTCAAATACTTCAAAGTGAAGAAAACATTACTAAATTAATTGGCACTACCGAATCGGGAGATACAAGATTTCCAATAACAATAGACTCAAAAATGAGTATTTATGTAAAACAGCTTCTTTAATTTTTTATTTTACCTTTCGCATAATTAGCCAAGTCTTGTAAACCTTTTGCTTCTTTACCTGTTGCCAAGGTTTTTAAAATAAGGTCGTTGATAAAAGCATCAGTTTGTGATCTACTTTCTTTTGGAATTTCATCTCTAAAATTGGCAATCAAATCAACTCCATGTTTGAATTTAATTGGATCATTAACTTTATCTAATAATTCAAATAGAGAAAATACAGCAGTTACTTTATCGGTAGACATAGGCATTTTTGCAAAATTGCCTGCAACAAAGTCATAAGAATTTTCATCTCCAAATGCAGTAATTACCGATGATACAGCAGTGTTCAATCTTCCTTTAATAGTCTCCTTAGATAATTTTAATGCCATTGAATATGCTGTAACACTATCAATACTAGATAAAGCTTCTAATGCAGCGCCTGCAACTGAATAAGAAGAATCTGTAATTGCTGCTATAAAAAATGATTTATATAAAGAATTTTGTTGCTTACCTAAAATAGCAATTGCATCTGCTCTAACTAATTTGTAGGGATCTTTTTTAGCGAGGAACTCCACTTTTTCTAGTGTTGATGCATCTATTGATTTTTGTTCTAAACTATTTAATGCTTTAATGCGGATTCTATAAAAAGGATCATTCAGACCCATCTTTATAATTTGCATTGATAATGCATCTTCTGTTTCTTGCATTGCATAATCTATAGCATTGGCCCTATCTGTATAGCTTTTGCCGTATTTAATTTGATGATAATATTCGTTTGTTTTTTTATCATCTCTTTTTTCTGCCAATAAAATATTCTCCCCATCTACATTAATTAACTCTGGTTTTTTTGGTGCAGGAAAATAAAAACTATCTGTTTTGCTTTTTAGCCAAACTGCATAATTATTTTTAGCTGCACCTTGGTAAACATCAATACTAATGGGTAATTGAAAGTTAATACCACCTTGTGTTTGCTTAATAATAACTTTTGCCAATTGTTTATCAGCATCATAACCATACTTAATATCTAGTTTCGGATGTCCGTTATTAAAATACCACTGATTAAAAAACCAGTTAAGGTCTTTCCCAGTTACAGATTCAAAAGCCATTCTTAATTTATGAGCAGATCCATTGCTGAATTTGTTATCTGTTAAATATTTATTGAGCGAAGCATAAAAAGCAAAATCACCAACATAATTCCGCAACATGTGTAATATTCGTCCCCCTTTTTGGTAACTCACCAAATCGAACATGTCTTCTTTGTCGTCATAATAAAATCGAACTAAGTCTTTTGTTGGCGCAGACCTGCTACTTAAATAAGCTGTCATTTCTTTTACTTGATCATATCCTGCTGCATCCTTTCCATACTTGTATTCCGACCATAACAATTCACTATAATTTGCAAAGCTTTCATTCACTGTTAAATTACTCCAGCTCTCAGCAGTAACATAATCGCCAAACCATTGATGAAATAATTCATGTGCAATTGTGCTTTCCCATTCATTGCCATCAGTTAATTGGCGTGCATCTTGTTGGGCCGATTCTTGGTGTAAAGTAGCAGTAGTATTTTCCATAGCTCCGCTTACATAATCTCTACCTATAATTTGACTGTATTTCGACCAAGGGTATTCAATCCCTAATTTTTCCGAATAAAATTGCATCATTGCAGGGGTGTTCCCAAAAATTGTTCTAGCTACTGGAGCGTATGCTGGCTCTAAATAGTAGTTTACTTCCTTTCCTTTGTAATTGTCTTTAACTATTGCATAATCACCTATACCAATAAAGAAAAGATAGGGAGCATGAGGTAAATCCATTACCCAAGTATCGGTTCTTGTATAATTGGAATTGGCAATTTGTTTCAATAGTTTTCCATTGGATAATGAAACATATTTAGAGGGAACTGTTAAATTAAATTCCTGCGTGCATTTTTGGTTGGGTTTATCAATTGTTGGTATCCAAACAGAATTAGCTTCTGTTTCACCCTGAGTCCAAATTTGCGTAGGCTTGTTTTTTTCTTTTCCTAAAGGGTTGATGAAATAAAGACCTTTAGCATCTGTTATAACTGCACTGCCTTTTGTTTCTAGTTCATTTGGCTTTGCAATGTAGTCGATGTATATAGTGTATAACTCTTTGTTGGTATAGGTTTTATTGAGTTTGATATTTATACATTTTCCATCGTATGTATATTTTAGTGGAATATTTTTAGATGAGTTTACTAATTCAACTTTAAAAATATCCATACCTTTTGCATCAAGCGTTAAAGAATCGGTTGGATAAAAATGCGGCTTCAATGAGATCCAAACTTTTCCATCTAATTGAGAAGCAGCAAAATTAAACGAAGCGTTTAGTTTTGTATGTACTAAGTTATTAATTTTTGGAGCAGTAGATTGATAGTTGGTTTTCCAATCCTTAGAAATGGATTGAGCAATTATTATTTCAACCGATAAAATAAAGACAAGTAAAAGTAGTTTCTTCATATAGCTAATTAGGTGTTAAAGATAAGTGCAGCTAAATGTTCGCACAAGTTGCATTTTAAGTAAATTTGTTAAAACATATTTTCATGGGTAAAATACAATTTTTCAAAACCGTAATTGTTGGAGTTTGCGCCTGGCTGTTAACTCTATCAGTAAATGCACAATCGAATTTTTTGTATATCCAAACAGAAAATAATACTCCATATATGCTCAATTTAAAGGGTAATAATTACAATTCAAACGCGAAGGGATATTTAATGATTCCGCAAATGCAGAACGGAGATTACTCAATAGTGATAAGCGTATCAGGAGATCAAAAGCAAGAATACACATATAATATTACTATTGCTGATAAGCCAAAAGGCTATTCATTAAAACTATCACAAGAAGGAGAGTGGATTTTAATGGATATGGTAACCTTAGAAACAATAAGGGGACTAACATCAGATATTATAAGCTCTGTTTCTACCGAAAAGCAAATACAGAAACTGTCAGAGAAAGCTACCGATAAAGGAATAGAGATTGTTTACTCAGTAAAGAATGGAGCCAAAATCGATAAAGTAGATATTATTTTACCAAAGCCAAGTACTAATAAAATTCGTTCGAAGACCACAAAACAACAATAAATGCCAAGGTATTTTTTGGAATTAGGATATAAAGGCACATCATACCATGGTTTTCAGGTTCAAAACAATGCACCAACTGTTCAATTAGCGGTGCAAAATGCATTACTCCTTTTATACAAAGAACCAATTCAACTAACAGGTTCATCTAGAACAGATGCTGGCGTTCATGCTTTGCAGAACTTTTTTCATTTCGATTCTGATCTTGCTATTAAAGAAGAACATACCTATAATTTAAATGCTATTTTACCGGCAGACATTTACATAAGATCGTTAAAACCTGTTCTGCCAACAGCACATTGTAGGTTTGATGCTATAGGTAGAGAATATCAATACTATATATATAGTACAAAAGATCCTTTTATGAAGGATAGGGGATGGTTCTATCCTTTTGAGTTGGATATTCATTCGTTGAATGAAATAGCAGCAAATATTAAGGAACATACCGATTTCACTAGCTTTTCTAAGCGCAATACGCAAGCATTTACCAATAATTGTAGTATTGAAACCTCCTTTTGGGAGCAGGTTGCTCCAAATCAATTGAAATATACTGTAAAGTCCAACCGTTTTTTACGCGGAATGGTAAGAGGATTAGTTGGAACAATGGTAAAATTAGTAAGAGCAAATGGTAGAGTTAATGAGTTCATAGATATTATAAATGCAAAAGACTGTACAAAAGCAAACTTTAGTACACCATCTCAGGGTTTATTTTTGGCAAGAGTTATCTTTCCTTAAACTTTTTTTTGTTGCTACAACTCAATGATATCAATGTTTGCAGTAATTTACAGTAAAATAATTTCAAAAACATTTGGTAAGATGGTTTCTGTCCTTATCTTTGCAACCCGCTTTACAAAAAAGGGGATGTTCTTTGAAGGTTGATTTGAAATGAATAGCGAAAAAAAATCATCTTTTTTAGTAAATAAATTTGGTGGTTAAAATAAGACTCGTATCTTCGCCGCCCGTTCGTTAAAAACGGAAGTTCATTCAAACAATTACCTACTTTTTTTTCAGGTAATACCTTCGATAACTAATTGAATAACAGTTCTTTAAATCGCTTTTTAACAACAAAATAAATTGAAATTTTCTTTCAAAATATTTGGTTGAATAAAATAAGCCTCTTACTTTTGCACTCCCAATAAAATGGGTAGCGGAAGTAACGCTAAAAGATCTTTGAAAGTTTGGAAGCAACAGTAACTTGAATTTAAAATTCAGGCTAAGGTTAACAGCATCATAAATAAATAACATATATCAGACGTTAATTTCGATTAATTTGAGACTAACAGTCAGATCAAACAACACATTTACAATGGAGAGTTTGATCCTGGCTCAGGATGAACGCTAGCGGCAGGCTTAATACATGCAAGTCGTGGGGCAGCGCAGTGTAGCAATACATGGGCGGCGACCGGCAAACGGGTGCGGAACACGTACACAACCTTCCTACAAGTGGGGAATAGCCCAGAGAAATTTGGATTAATACCCCGTAACATAACGATGTGGCATCACATTGTTATTATAGCTTCGGCGCTTGTTGATGGGTGTGCGGCTGATTAGATAGTTGGCGGGGTAACGGCCCACCAAGTCTACGATCAGTAGCTGATGTGAGAGCATGATCAGCCACACGGGCACTGAGACACGGGCCCGACTCCTACGGGAGGCAGCAGTAAGGAATATTGGTCAATGGACGCAAGTCTGAACCAGC
>JBKJQV010000304.1:0-8662 GCA_046593815.1 Sediminibacterium sp.
ATAAAAATCAATAACCACACTCTAAAGATTATTCTAATAAATACTTTAATAAAATCTAATATTGATAAAGAAAAGAGCAATCGAATAATTAAGTAGGAAAGAATAGTTGAAGAAAAAATAATATGAATTTCTAAAAGAACATCTTTTAAAAATGGGTTTTTAATAAAAAATATTGTCCAAATTAATATAGCAGCTAAGTATACTATAATTGTTTGAAGAAACAGTTTTCTAGATATCATACTAAACATTAATGCGCATAAAAAATGGCATAACTTTAAATGCTTTTATTCTTCCCTAATTAAAACTCTTTTTCCAACTTTAAAAGTTGGATCACCAATTAATAAAGTGTCTCCTTTAATAATGAACTGGCGATGTTGGTCTGTTCCAATATAATCTATAACTGAACCTCCTTTAACGTGGTGAGTCACAATTGAATTGACAGAGTCAATTGTATAGGTTCCAAAATAGCCAAACGCATTGTCTAAAATTACTCCCAAGGTTAATTGTTTGATATAAACAGAATCAGTTGATATTACTAATGGCTTTTCTGCAGAACCATTTAAATTAACTATTCCACTGTTGGTATAAGTAAAAAACCCTTTTGGATGATCACCATAAGGATGTATCCATTTATTATTAACAGAATCGTAGTCTGTGTATTCAATTAGTCGCCATGTACCTACCAGATTATTTATATTCTTTTCATTTGTTTTTTTCTTATAAGAATTACAAGAAATAACCGCAAATACTGTTAGCAGAATAATTAAAAATCTTTTTTTCATTTAAAATAAATTTTTAGGAATAACGCTTCTTTCTTATCGTTCTAATTTAAAGTCTTTATTTTGCATTGGTCTTTTTGAAGCATTAGCAACTTTCCATCCAGTCCTGTACATCCAATCGGCCATCTTTTTCAATTTAGGATAGTTTATATTCTCTGCATTGTCTTGAGGTGTATGGTAATCAGGATGCAAGAGAGTTGTGTACATTATAGAAGGTATGCCTAATCTTGCATACGGAAGATGGTCGCTTCTAAAATACCATCCCTCAATATGTTTTACATCATCCCATGTAGTATCTAGTTTAAAATTGGGGCCTTCTTTATTTGCAGCTAAAGTCATTTTTACCAAATCAAGTGAATTTTGATGTGGTAGCTTAACGCCTAAAACAGTTGCGCTGTCAATATTATTTCTTCCAATCATATCACCATTTAAAACTGCAACAATACTTTTTATAGGTATTGTAGGGTGTGCCGAATAATATCTCGACCCCAACAAACCTCTTTCTTCAGCACCATGAATTACAAATATTACTGATCGTTTAGGAGGATTTTTAATAAACGCTCTTGCATTGGCAAGCATGGCCACATCAACACTTGCATTATCATCTGCACCATAATAAATCGTATCATTTTTAATTGGATTTCTAATACCATGTGCATCTGTATGTCCGCTATACAACAGATATTCAGATTTCAATGTAGCATCTGTTCCAGTAAGCATTCCTATAATATTCACTGAAGGATATGAATATTTAGAAACAATTAAGTTCATTTTTATAGTTGATGCATTTCCTTGTAATTCACTTTTAGCACTTGCATGCAACCATAAAACAGGGGCTTTAGTAGTTACATTTTGATTTGGCCCACCTTCAATATCATAATTACCTCTAATAAAATTTTCGGAAGCATCATCCCATGCTTTTTCAGCTACTTCATCTGCAATAAAAATAATTGCCAATGCGCCTTTTCTCAAAAGAGATTGACCATACTTGGCAAAAATACTCCTACTGTATCTCCAAGTTGGTAATGAAACATCCAAATTAATTCCTTTTGAATTTGCCTCTATTGCTAGAACTTTGCCTTTTACATCTAAAGCAGTAGTATCAATATTTAGTGCATTACCTAAATAAACGATTGGTGCATTTAAATTAATATTTGCCATTTGTGCAATTGCTACATCTTTCCATAATCTATAGGGTGTATTATTTATTTGAATGCTTGAATTGTCTGCAATATGATTGCGAACTAATGTAAAATATTGAAAATAAGTACCATCATCTCCAGCTGGTTTTAAACCTATCGACCTGAATTTTTCTCCCAACCACATTGAAGCTTTTAGTTCATCTAAAGTCCCTGCTGAGCGACCATTAAAATGTGCATCAGCCAATGCATACAAATCCGTTTTTAAATCTTCTACACGGATTAAATTCAATCCTGGAGGATTATTTAACTGAGCAAATAATGAACTTGTAGTTGCTAATACCAAACATAAAAAAACAAATTTTCTCATTTTATACTTTTTTGTAGATTTAAAAATAACCAAGTTTCTCAATATCGTCAACGCTATTTGTTAAGTATGTTTTCCCGTCTGCTAATACATATAAATTATCACAGATATCGAGCACTTGCCTATACATATGGTCTGTGATGAGCAAACCTTTATTGGTCTTCTCTTCTAATAGCAGCTCCTTTACTTTTTCAATTTGAATCGGACTTAAATGCGTAAAGGGTTCATCGAGCATTACAAATTGGGATTTAGATTTTACAATAACATATAACTCAACTAATCTTTGTCCCCCACCTGAAAGGTTGCTAATGGAGGTTTTAAATTTTGTTTCAAATTCTGGGAACATATCGACAAAAGGTTTAAAATCTACATTAAAGTCTTGAAAGACTCTCTTTAGAGAAAGTGATTTAGGAATGAAATTAAACTGTGGAAGATAAAGCAACAAGTCAGTTCTTTTAAATGCTTCCTTTTGTGAATGGTTATCAAATCGAACAGATTTTTCACATTCCAAAGTTCCATAAATGATTTTCATCAAACAAGATTTTCCTTGTCCGTTTCTTCCAAGCAGTCCAGTAATTTTTCCGGTTTCACATTTTAAATAGATATCAGACAAAATTTTTCTTTCTCCAAATTTTAATTGAATGCTATCGGCTTCTAGTTGATGAATCATTTGAAATTATGAATCTGAATGATTAAGAAAATAAACAAAGTAAAATCGAAACTGATTACGGCTGTCCAAAGTAACATCTTTGAAATACCTAAATTTTGGTAATAATAATATTCTTTGTTTTTATAGCTGTTAATGAAATAATAGGTAAGTCCAAGTGTGACAATTTTAAACCAGAAAAGTTGAGAAAAAGAAGCAAAGCCATATTTCCAGAAAATACTAATACATGATGCAGTAATAATCAATGATAAAAATAAAAAGCTTCGGTAAAAAGTCCATATAATTCTTATTTTTTTCAATAGATGCATAATACTGGTCCTAACGTCAGATGATAGGGGTTTGTTGTAGGAAATATACTCCCCTCAATTTGGTCATTATAGACTCGATTTGCTAAAGCCAAATTACTGAAGTTTCTGTCAAAAACGAGTCATTATAGCCTTTTCAACTAGGATAACCCATAGATAAGCCGTATATAACCCGTATATAAGCCATATATAACTCGTACCTTATAGCTATGGCTTATCTATAATTTATCTATGTTTTATCTTAGGCTTATATTTGATTTATTACTGAATAGCTCTCCAAGAGAGTACTTTTCTTGTTTTATCTAATAGGTTGTATGGGGTATTTATGAATTAGTAAAAGAAAAAGGCTTTATACAACAAAAAAAGAGTCGCCAATTGGCGACTCTTTGATTTTTTGATAGGTGGTGAGTTATGAGATTTCTCACACCGCCGACGGCGGGTTCGAAATGACGGCTTCAACAAAATACCTAATGCCACAATGCCGACTATTATACAATGACTGCATCTTTTGCCTGCATCATTTCTACACTTCTATTTATGAAATTGGTTAGTTCAGCACCTTTTAACAAACCCTGCGACAATAAAGCCAAATCAGCTAAATTTCGCACTTGCTTCGTTTTAAGCACTTCATTGTCTTCCTTTAGTATTGTTTGATATATAGGATGATTACCATTTACAGTTAAAGTAACTTCATCTGGCATCTGCGCATAAAAAGCAGTCATACCGCCACCAGCTGCTCCCATATCTTTCATTCTTCGCATAAACTCAGGGCGTGTTGCTACTACTGGTGCAGTATCTATACTCAACCCTTTTATCTCTGTTGTTACATGTAATTCAGCGATTTGTACCGTAAACAACTCCTTCAATTTCTCAGCTTCTTCTTTGCTTAATACAGTTTCATTACCCTCTTGCTTATCAATTAAATTGTCAACAATATCAGCATCAACTCTAACAAATGTTACATTCTCCCATTTCATTTCCATTGTATTAAGGAATGCAGCATCTACCAATGTTTCCATCTTAACCACTATATAACCTTTAGCTGTACAAGCTTGCACATAAGCATCTTGTTGAATCGGGTTAGTAGTATATAAAATTACCTGCTTGCCATCTTTATTTTTCTGAGTTAACTCTGTATCAACTTTATATTCTTCTAGTGTGTAGAATTTTTTGTTGGTGTCTTCCATCACTAGAAATTTATTTCCCTTCTCTAAGAACTTATCGTCGGTCATCATACCATACTTCACAAATAATCCCAAGCTCTCCCACTTCTCTTCAAATGCTGGTCTATCATTCTTAAATATCTCTTCTAATTTATCGGCAACCTTTTTAGTAATATGAGAATTGATCTTCTTTACATTCGGATCGCCTTGTAAATAACTTCTACTTACATTTAAAGGAATATCTGGACTATCAATTACACCATGTAATAACATTAAAAATTCTGGAACAATGTCTTTTACTTCATCAGTAACAAATACCTGATTAGAGTACAACTGAATTTTATCTTTCTGAATTTCGTAGCTCTGCTTTATTTTAGGGAAATATAAGATCCCCGTTAAATTAAATGGATAATCTACATTTAAGTGAATCCAAAACAATGGCGTTTCACCAAATGGATATAATTCTCTATAAAAATTTTCGTAGTCTTCTTTTGTTAACTCACTTGGCTTTCTTACCCAAATAGGATTGGTATTGTTGATGGATTTTTCAGCAACTTCTTCTCCCTCTTTCTCTTTTACTGGTTCCGCTCCTAAGTCTTTAAAATAAATTGGGATAGGCAAAAACTTACAAAACTTTTCTAAAATACTTTTTAATTTTCCTGCCTCTAAAAACTCGGCGCTTTCTTCATTAACATGTAAAATAATTTTTGTACCTCTTTGTTTTTTCTCTACCTCATACAATTCAAATTCTGGACTACCATCGCAACTCCAGTAAACTGTTGCAGCATCATCTTGGTAACTCTGCGTAAGCACTTCTACTTTTTCAGCTACCATAAAGGCACTGTAAAAACCCAATCCAAAATGACCAATAATATTGGCATCTTTATATTTTGAAACAAATTCTTCTGCACCACTAAAAGCTACCTGATTTAAGTACTTATCAACCTCTTCTTTGGTCATTCCTACACCACGATCTTCAATGGTTATGGTTTTTTCTTTAGCATCTAAACTTACATCAATTCTCAACTCGCCCAACTCGCCTTTAGCCTCTCCAATAGAAGAAAGTGTTTTAATTTTTTGAGTAGCATCAGTTGCATTACTTACTAACTCTCGTAAGAAAATTTCGTGGTCACTATAAAGGAATTTCTTAATAATTGGAAATATGTTCTCCGTTTGTACGCGTATTTGCCCTTTTTGCATATGTATATTTTTAAACAAATACGCAAAGAAAGTACCAAAATGCTGTTTGCTGACAGGTTGACAAATAGCATAGTTTCAGCTGATTCTTAAGTATTTTTTGACAGGAATATTAGGCAGTAACTGACTAATATTTAATCGGCGGGATGTAGAAGTTTACAGCAGTGTTACCGTTTACACCAAAATGCACTTCTTTTATTTCGGTGTATCCACTATAAACAAACCAGTTTTTATCTATCTCATAATAGCCATTACTGTTTAACATACTGATAATTTGAGATCGAACTTCTTCCATTTCATTATCAGCTGAACCAAAATTTACAAAATGTATATAAGTTGATCTATTAGGATATTGACGAATAAATTCATTCATTTCGGATTGAGAAAAATACCTAGATGAATTGGAATTGTATTTTTTTGAAGCAACTGAATTTGATGATTTAGATTTTGAAACATTTGGTTTTGAAATGTTACTTTTTTGAGAATAGGCCGAACTCCTATTATAGGAATATGGAGAATTGCCATTGGTCTGCTCGTATGAAGTATTATTATCTGATTGGTCTGAATAAGAATTATCATTTGATTGAGCAGCAGAAGAATTATTTGAAGCTTCTCGAGAAGGAATATTAGAAGCATATTTTTTGGGGGGTGCAATGTATTCCTCAATCGAAACTGCCTTTTGTTTTGAAGGAGCATTGTTTGCAATTTTAGCTTTTGGTTCCTCTTCTGTATTTAATTTTTGTTGAGACGGTCTTTCACTTTTTACATTAGATGAAGAAGGAGCTTCGCTAGATTTATATTGCTGATGAACAGGTGGAGTTGAAGTAGTAACTGGTGGAGTTGGATTAGCAACTGGAGGGGTTGTGTTATAAACAGGTTCAGGTAATACACTTGTAGAAGATGTAATTTGACCTTTATCACCTAAGTTTAAAATCAACACATTAAATGGAATATTAGTAGTAAGTCGTACAATAACAATAATTAATAACAACATAAAAATGGACATTAATATCCATTTAATATTGCTATTAAACCCCATTGCATTTGATCTTTTTGAATTCATTGAAAAATAAATAACAATGTAAATTACTAAATCTTAAAAGAAATACTGTTTAACTGCTTCAATTTAATTGCCCATAATCTTAATTTCATCTAATTGAAAAGTGGTTGTACGCTTATTATTTATACCCGGCAAATCATTTCCATCATATTTAAAAGCAATATGAATAGTACCATTAAATCCACTTAAATTTATATTGCCAGAATTGGTAAACTTAGCAGCAATAGAATTCACAGAACCCTTTGATATCAATGATTTAAGCAAAGTCCATTTTGCTTTCCAAGGCAGGGTTCCATCATAGTTGGTTGAGATATAAACTTGTAATGTTGCACCATTATCAAAAGCATCTTTTGTTAAAAAACTTAACTGTTCGTTACTCGAATTATTTAAGTTAATAGTAGGTAATACCAACCATGAGCTTACTACCAACTGGTTGGTAGCAAAAGCACCTATTTCTGCGTATCTATTACCACTGCTTATCTTGCCATTAAAAAGTATGCCACCTGTTTCTGCCATATTTTTCCACCCATTAATAGCTAAATTCACATTCACTGGAATCGATTCAAAATCTTCATAAAATAATAATTTTGCTCCGCCACTAGTACATCTTAATCCATTCATTTGAATATCGGAAGTATCTCTAATCATTAACTGTTTTTGTGATCCGAATACTGAATAAATTCCAGTAATTTTTCCATTGCCTCTAGGAGTTTTTATTGCTGCAAATGATGCAAAGCCACTTGTTCTTAAATACAAGCGTCCGCTATTGCAAATTTGAAGAGTGTGACTAACCGTTGCTTTATTTATTATATCAGCAAAAGTTTTTGCAGTATCCGATGCGTTAAATTCAATTGAATCAATAGTGATTAATCTGCTTTGCAAAGTATCTTTCAACTGTTCGAATCTTACTAAAATTGGTGTTGGCAATTTTTCCATATTTCCAATCAACAATACTTTAGAAAATAATGGAGAAGGAATTGGAATTAGTTCTGGAAATAAAGGATTGGATTGATCTATTGCTCCTCCTAATTGTAACATCCCTCCATATTCTCCCAAGCACAAACCATTTAAACGAATAAACAATCTTTTACCGAGTGGATAATCTGAAGCTAATCCAAACCCATCTAATCGAATGGTGATACCTGCAGTACTATCTTGAATTACAATTGATTTGTAAAAATTATCACTTTCATCATTCGCCACAACAACACCAGTAATTATTTGATCATCAGTAAATTTTTCAAAATTGCCAGGTATATGCGAATCCCTCAATTGCCTGATGCTAACGGTTGCTTTAGCCTCTACACCATTATAAAGAGGAGGTTGATCGAAGTTTTTAATACACCCATATGGAAAACCAAAAATAGATAGCAACAGCAATATCCTATTAATGGCATTGATGTTTTTGTTCATAGTTAATAAATTAAAAACGCAGTCTTATACTTAAAGAGTAATTAGCGCCTTGTGAATAAAAATATTTATTTGGAAATTTTTGACTGCTTGCATTTTCAAAATCAAAGCGCAACTGCTCATACCCGCCAGTTATTAGTTGTTGATTGAATATATTATTCGCTCCTAAAAAAAGCTGAACAAATTGATAGCCACCTTTTGATGTTTTTTTTAAGCGGAATGAATAAGCAGCAGACAAATCAGTTACTAATATATCAGAAAGCTTTTCAGGTTTAGTTAATTCCGATAAATCCCTTCCAGCAGATAAATTTCTATTAGCATCATAGGTTCTCCTCAAAGGATTAAAAGACAGCCAATAACTGCTTAAATAATTTGAAGAAATACTCAATAATAAACTACTTGGTGACCTATATGTGAAGCCTATACTATACACTTGATGCGGTATTCCTGGAACAGGAAAATTCTTCGTATAAACAACACCCTGCTCAGTTGAATAATCTTGATTGTCGATTGATACACTGTAATTTTGACGATTAGTGTATACATATTTACCAATTCCAATTATTCCTGTAACA
>JBKJQV010000346.1:0-3045 GCA_046593815.1 Sediminibacterium sp.
CGCTGCAACTATTTTTAAAAAGAGATGCATAAAAATTTGAGTCACTAACTAAATGAAATTCAAGTAAACAATTTTCTTTGCCCTTGAATGAGATTATATTTGTTTCTTCTTGAATAGTTTCATAATCATTTGCTGTAAAAAATGACTTTAGGTTTGCTGACGATTCATTGGTTGTCCACTCCAATTTGTTGATAACTTCTAGTTGTCTTCGGAATTCTCCACATATAAAAAAGTAGGATTTAGAGGATGATTTCAATTTTGAATCAATTGCATGAGCATACAATTCTACTTGTTGATAGAGAAATCTTCCGAGTGTACCCATGTAAAATTCGATAGAATCCTTAATATTTTTTTGTGTTTTTTCTCCAAAACCTTTGTACAAGGTTAATCTGTTTTCATCGCATGCATATAATAATTCACCAAGAGTTTCAATTTCTAATTCTTTCCAAATGGTGGCAATTTTTTTTGGACCGATTCCTTTTATACTGAGCATTTCTAAAATACCTGGTGGAGTTTTTTCTAAGTAATCTTGAAGTGCTAAAAAGTTTCCTGTTTCAATTTGTTCAATAATATTTTTTGCAATGCTATCCCCAATTCCCCTTATTGTTTTAATTTGTTCAGTTGGTAACGAATTTAGTTGAGCTGTAAGTTTTTCTATTGTAAAAGCCGCTACAGCATAAGATTTGGCCTTAAAAGAGTTATCGCCATGAATCTCTATTAATTTAGCAATTAAAGAAAAATTATCAGCTATTTCGTTGTTATTCATCATAATGTAAAGTAATAAAGTAGGGTGAAATAATGGAAAAAAAAATCCCGAACATTGTTCGGGATCTAAATCTATTTCTGTAAAAGAAATTAGATTACTACTTCTTCTTAGCAGCTTTCTTTGCAGCTTTTTTAGGAGCAGCTTTTTTTGCAGCTTTTTTAGGAGCAGCTTTCTTTGCAGCTTTTTTAGGAGCGGCTTTCTTTGCAGCTTTTTTAGGAGCAGCTTTCTTCGCAGCAGCCTTTTTAGGTGCAGCTTTCTTAGCGGCTTTTTTTGCAGTTGCCATGTTTTTTAGATTTAATGGTTAGTAAATAATACATTAAAAATAAAAAAACTATTTAGAATTACAAATTTTTTTTTTTAGGCAGTAATTTCAACTGGCATAACTGAAACTGTTGATTTATCGTTTCTACCTTTTTTAAATTCAACGATTCCATCAGTTAAAGCAAATAATGTGAAGTCTGTTCCAACTCCAACATTCTTTCCAGGATGATAAACTGTTCCTCTTTGACGGATAATAATATTACCTGAAAGAGCTGGCTGACCACCATAAATTTTAACACCTAAGCGTTTGCTTTGTGAGTCACGACCATTTTTTACACTTCCTTCCCCTTTTTTGTGTGCCATAATGTATAATTTTAAAACTCTTTTCGCCGAAGCAATCAAAGTGATTTTTTACTAAGCGATGCTTTCTATTTTAATTCTTGTATAATGTGTTCTATGACCATGCTTCTTACGGAAGCCCTTTCTTCTTTTCATTTTAAAGGCGATCACTTTTTCACCTTGTACTAAGTCACTAATGATTTCTGCTTTAACAGTAGCTTTTACAGCTGATCCTGTTGCAATAGCACCGTCTGTTTCTACAAACAATACATCACTGAACTCTACTTTGTCTCCGGTTTTACCCTGCAGGTGTGGGACGTACAAGCTTTGACCTTCTTGCACTTTAAATTGTTGACCTGCGATTTTTACAACTGCTAACATAGCTATCCAAAATTAGGACGGCGAAGGTAGGGATTTGCAAGAACATATCACAACAATTTTAGAAATAATTTATCACAAATTTAGTTATTTGAAGTACCAAAGCCCCCAACAAGCACCTATTTTTGCTAGCTAATTATCTTTTGGCCTATTATGAACTTGAAATCATTATTAGCAAAGCCCTTTGCCCAATTAATCAGTAACAAAACCCGTAAGGGTATGATGCTGGCAATAGAGCACCAAGACGCTATTTTTAAGTTTCAATTAAAAGTTGGTCAAAAAACAGTATTCGGAAAAGACCATCATTTAGCTCAAGTTAATGATTATCAATCTTTTACACAAGCTGTACCTATCAAAGACTATGAAGGATTAAAGTTGTATATCGACCAAATTAAGGAGGGTAAAGAAAATGTTTTATGGAGAGGAAAGCCTATTTACTTTGCTAAAACAAGTGGAACAACAAGCGGAGTTAAATATATTCCTATTACAAAGGATTCCATTCCTAATCATATTCAAACTGCCAGAAATGCACTTTTATGCTATATGGCAGAAACTGGAAATGTAACTTTTGCCAATGGAAAAATGATTTTTTTAAGTGGGTCTCCAGTTTTAGAACGCACCGCTAATATACCCACTGGTAGATTAAGTGGAATTGTAAATCATCATATTCCAGCTTATTTAAGGGCTAACCAATTACCTTCATTTGAAACCAATTGTATAGAAGATTGGGAAACCAAATTGGATAAAATTGTAGAAGAAACCATTAACAAGGATATGACTCTAATTAGTGGGATACCTCCTTGGATGCAAATGTATTTTGACAGATTAACAGCCAAAAGCGGGAAAAAAGTGGGGGAATTGTTTCCCAATTTCAGTGTAATGGTGCAAGGTGGAGTAAATTTCGAGCCTTACAAATCGAGAATATTTGAAAGTATTGGCAAAAAAATAGACTCAATAGAGCTTTTCCCTGCTAGTGAAGGTTTTTTTGCTTTTCAAGATTCACAATTAGCGGAAGGCATGTTATTGAATACCAATAGTGGCATATTTTATGAGTTTATACCTGCAGGAGAGATATTTGATGAAGATCCACGCAGATTATCATTAAAAGAAGTGCAATTGGGCGAAAATTATGCTTTAATCATTAATAGTAATGCAGGATTATGGGGGTATAACCTTGGAGATACAGTAAAATTTGTGAGCATTGCCCCTTACCGTATTTTAGTAACTGGTAGAATTAAGCATTTTATATCGGCGTTTGGCGAACATGTAATTGGAGAAGAAGTAGAGCAGGCAATGCTACA